>JAJISE010000041.1 GCA_022848865.1 Candidatus Thermoplasmatota archaeon
CTATCTGGTAGAATCGTTCCGGTATCTGGTCCCGGAAGACGGCACAGCCTGTAGAAGTTGCCGTATCGCAATCAAGGACCACCAGCTTCTCGTTTTCTCTGCCTATCTCCACCAGGGTCTCGCCGAAGACCCTATATCGTCTATTGGAGAACCCGATGACCTGGGTGTTCCCGCCAGATACATAGAGCAGAACCGGGTCATTGCATCCGGTCGTCTTTCGTCCTATCTCGAGGTGAGCAACGCAGTGGTTGACACCGATTATCGGAACGCCGAGAGAGATGGACAGAGCCCTTGCGGCTGTGGCGACCGTCCTGAGGCAGGGGCCGAGACCTGGTCCTTGGGAAAACGCAACGAGGTCCAAGTCCCTGAAATCCGCCGAGACCGCTTCGAGAGTGTCTCGGATGAGGGACACGACATTCTCGGCGTGGAAGTTGGCGGCCTCCCTCGGGTGGATCCCGCCCTTCGGAGGGGAGTAGACCGCGAATTCGTTCGCCAGGACATTGCACGATTCGTCGACGAGTCCGATTCCAACCGTGTGGGCGGTACCTTCGATCCCGATGGTGAGCACGAATTCCGAATGCCACGAGCCTGTATAAAGGGTTTCTCAGGGAAGCACTGGCCCGGGTCGCGTCTCGGACTCCTCTCTGACAGCCAGAAAAGAAGTTTAAAGTAGTATAAGGGAAATCTGATATAGCATCCATGGGGGCTCCAAATGTCACTTGCTAGAGTTGTCTTTACCATAGCCCTGCTTCTGATTGCATCCATATTTCCAGCTGTTCTCGGAACCCAGGCGGATCCGCAGCGTGAGAGTCAAGTGGACGAGGTTGCCCTCAAAGTGTATCTTGACTACAATCGGAAGGAGATCTACGCGGACCAAATCATAGTGGATTTCACTCCGGACTTCGACTTCTCCACGATTGAGGAATTCACTGAGAGGAATGGACTACGGCTTCTTCGACTCTATCCCGCCATCGGAGAGGCGGTCTTCAGGATATTCGAACCTGATCTGGACGACGTCATGTTCCAGACCGCCCGGGACCCGTCCGTGGAGTTCGTCTCGCCAAACGGTTTCTACAGGATGAGCTACACCCCGAACGATACGCTCTGGTCAGTTCAATGGGGTCCCAAGAAGATACAGGCTCCTGACGCATGGAATCTCACAAAGGGCAACAGCTCCGTCATCGTTGCGATTCTCGACACAGGTGTCGACTACTTACACGAGGACCTGTCAGGAAACATGTGGAAGAACCCCAGCGAGGATGGCGGCTTACCAGGCGTTGATGATGACGGCAACGGTTACATCGATGACCTGTATGGCTGGAACTTCTTCAACGACACGAAGTATGTCATGGATAACAACGACAGGGACGTCAATGACAATCCGGCGGCGATCTACCACGGGACGCATGTCTCGGGCATCACCGCTGCCGTGATGAACAACTCCAAGGGAATAGCTGGCCTGGCCCAAGTGAAGATAATGGCAGTCAAGGTCCTGGCCAGGAACGGAACGGGAGACTGGTCCTGGCTGTCATCCGCGATCAAGTACGCGTATGAGAACGGCGCCGACATCATCTCGATGAGTCTTGGCGGCTCGTGGGCCCCCAACAGCGTGAAAACCCAAGCACAGAACGCCTGGGACAACGGTACGCTCCTTGTCGGAGCTTCGGGAAATGACGGTTCGAACGGGATACACTACCCAGGACGATACGACACTGTCATCGCCGTTGGAGCAACGGACTCTACTGACAGTAGAGCGGGCTTCTCCAACTACGGGTCAGAGCTCGAACTCACTGCCCCTGGAGTGGGCATACGTTCCTGCAGAAGAACGAGCCCGTACTATCAGAACATGCAAGGGACGTCGCAGGCAACACCGCATGTCTCGGGCGTCGCCGCGTTGATGCTCTCCAGATATCCGTCCTACACCAACATGCAGGTTCGACTCCTTCTCAGGAACACTTCGGTCGACCTGGGCGATGCGGGATGGGACATATACTATGGCTACGGCCGGGTGAACGCCTATGCGGCCCTGCTTCCCCAGAACAACGACGACCAGGCGCAGGAGATCACGACGCTGGGCGATGACCAGTACTCGTTCGACGTCAACACGGGCAATTTCGGCGTCGTCGGGATAAAGGGCGTGACCCACTACTCAACCTACCCGTACTATCTGGACATGTATGATAATCCGACGTACACCACAAGCCTGGCTCAAACGACCTCGGATCCTGGCGGGGATGTCGCATTCATCGCCGTTGACGGGCACGAGCTCCCAGGGAACCAGACGTACTACTATAGAGTGCGGCACCAGAACAACGGCTACAAGTACATCTTGGAGACGGAAAACGGCTCCGTCAGCAGCATGCCTGTCCTGAGCTTCACTTCCCCCACCACGTCGGTGATGAACTCCACGGAAATCATAGACGCGTTCCAGATCCAGCTGCAGACGGGCGTGACGTACGACATCACGTTGAGCGTGACCTCATCGGCGGACCTGGACATCTTTGCGGCCTGCGGTGACATTGTGACAGATGAGGATGCTGCCAGAAGCCTCACCAGGTCAGGGACCGCGACAGAGCGGTTGGTCTTCGCTGCGAAGAGCAACAGATGGTGCACCGTGGTTGTCACGAATCCATTCGCCAGCACGTCCGAGTACACGATAACGGTGGACACTCTCCCTGAGGATGAGGGCGTCTCCACCAACCTGTACTATGGCACGGGTGCAGCTTCCTTCCCAGAGTTCGCGATGGAAGTAAACCAGCAGCACATAGGTGTCGTGGCGGCCAGAGCGATAACGCATCAAGGGTCCGATCCGTGGCATCTCATGATCTACGACAACCCCAACTACGTCAGTCCTCTGGCATACGGCGAGGCGTACCCGAACAATGACATCGCCTTCGTCGTTGTCGATGGAACCCTGTTGGGCTCGAACACGACGTACTATCCTCAGGTCTACCACTCAACGCAGGGCCACAGCTTCGCCATAGAGATGGAGAATGGCAGTCTGGGTGCGGTTCCAGAGATCGTCCCCTCCACGATCCGAGCAGGCAACTTCACCTCGGAAGAGGTCTTCGATTCATATCAGATCGACCTTGAGGAGGACGTTGTGTACGATGCCTGGCTGGACGTTCCGGCGGGCTACAACTTCGATCTGTTCATGATATGCCAGGACCTCGAGTCCGACAACTACTCATTCGGCTCCGTTTCGCCCGTTGCGGGAATCGATGAGAGAGTAATCTTCGCGACGAACAGAACGGGCTATTGCGCACTGATAGTGACGAATCCACTTGGCGGTGCATCGAGCTATACTCTGGGTGTGGACTACTATGTAGAGGACGATGGTGCCCTCGCCTACCTGCTCAGGGGATGGGGAGCCGCGACTTCGCGGGAGCTCGTGATGGACGTGGACATGAGCCATTTCGCTGTCATTGGAGTCAAGTCCGTCTCACATCTCTCGAACTACGGATACTCCCTTGACGTTTGCGATAATCCGAATTACGTCTCATCGCTCGCGCACACGGAATCCTATCCTGATTACGATTTCTCTTTCGTCGCGGTCGATGGGAACCGACTCGCGACACCCACGACGTACTACCCGAAGGTCGACAACGTGGCACCAGAGTATGCATATCATCTGGAGGTCGAGAATGGAAGCCTGGCAGGCGTTCAGGACCTGGTCTTCGGCGTTCCCATGGACGGCACGTTCACCTCGGGGGAGTTGCTGGATGCGTATCAGATCCAGCTGCAGACAGGATTCACCTACGACGTAACGCTCAGTGTTCCCGTGGGCGAGGATTTCGACTTGTACGCGGCTTGTGGATCCATCGTGACGGACCAGGATTCGGTGGCAAGCAACTCGACTGTGGCGGGTGCGGATGAGCGCCTCATCCTGGCGACGACGGAGTCCGCTCACTGCTTGATCCTGGCGGTAAACAAGTTCTCTGACTTGGGAGCGTACACGGTAACCGTCAACGTATATCCAGAGGACACCGGCGTCGGGACTCACCTGGCATACGGCCCGTCCGCTGCGTCTTCCGAGGAACTCGCGATGGAGGTTATCCCAGACCACTACGGCCTCGTCGCGGTCAAATCCGTCTCACACCTTTCGACCTTCTCGTACAACCTCGACCTATATGACAATCCGAACTACGTCTCCTCGTTGGCGAGCACTCAGTCCTATCCGGACGACGACGTTGCTTTCCTGACGATGGACGGCCACGGGCTGCCTTCCAGTACGACGTTCTACCCGAAGGTGACCCATCCCGCCTACGGTTACGAGTTCAACCTTGAGGTGGAGAACGGTACTACGACTGGCATAGGCGACATGGATGTTGGAACACAACGATCAGGAAGCTTCTCGCCCGCTGAAATCGTCGATGGATTCCAGGTGAACCTCTCGATCGGAGTGAGCTACAACATCTCCCTGTACGTTCCTCTTGGTTTCGACTACGACCTCTACCTTGTCAGGGGCCAGTACAGGTCGGAGGAAGATTTCGATGCCAGCAGCGTGACGAGGGTGGCGGGAGCGGACGAGTTCATAGTCTACGTTCCCGCGATCAACGGAACCTACCTCATTGTGGTGACCAATCCGCTCTCGGGGAGCTCACCGTATACCCTGGCTGTATCGACGGCCGACCTCTCGGTCATGAATGCCGAGATCGTCCTCTCCAATCCGAATCCGACGGAGAGTGACACGATTCAGGTGGGAGTCACTGTCAGGAACCTCGGGTCGCTGAACATCACCTCCGCGAACCTAAGGTTCTTCGACAACGATCCCGCGTACAACGACCAGATCGGTTCGACCCAACCGATCTCGGGCCTGGTCGTGGGCGATTTCGTCTACTTCGAGGTGGACTGGGACACGACGAACTTGGCGGGGAACCACACGATATACACAGTCCTCTCCGACATTGACCCGCCCGATGCGTTCGGCGGCAACAACATGGCGATAAAATCCGTCGAGGTCTTGCCCACTCCGCAGAACGAGAAGCCGACGATTAACATAGTCAGCCCGCTTCCGGGTGAAGAGATTGCTGGAGAGTACGTCATCCAAGGCACCGCCGGCGACACAGACGGAACCGTCCAATACGTGCACGTCAAAATCGACACGGGAGCGTGGAACCTTGCGAACGGCACGACGTCCTGGGACTACTCCTGGAACACGACATTCCATACGAACGACTCCCATCTGATTTTTGCGAGGTCATTCGACGGTCTTGTCTTCTCGAACGTAACGTCGGTTGGCATCACGGTGAACAACACCGAGGGGGCCGTTAATGAGCCACCCGAGGCGGTGTCTCTCGGTCTCCCGACAAACATCACGGATCATTCCTTGAGGCTTACCTGGAGTCGGAACAACGACACGGACTTCGCCATGTATGAGCTCTACGAATCCGAGACGAGCGGCGTTCTGGGCGCGCGGATCGCCTCCGTAACCGACAGGTTGATGACGTGGCAGTTCGCCGCCGGACTGAACGAGTCGACGACCTACTACTTCACTGTCAGGGTGGTCGACACAGGAGGCCTGTTCAACGACTCGAATCAGGTCAATGGCATGACATTGCCCTCGAACGGACCTCCGACCCCGGTCGTCCTTCAGAATCCTTCCAATGTTACCGCGCACTCGATGCTCCTGATGTGGAGCGAGAACTCGGACCTGGACTTCGCCTTCTATGAGGTGTACCGCTCGCAGGTCATGGGTCTGCCCGGTACGCTGATTGAGACCCTGTCTGCCAGGAACGTGACGTCCTATGTGGCTGCGGGCCTGAACCCTAGCGAGACGTACTACTTCCTCATCAGAGCCCATGACACGGGGGGGCTGTATTCCGATTCCAATCAGGTCTCGGCGACGACGCTCGCGGAGAACAGCCCGCCCTCGCCAGTGACCCTCAATCCTCCGACCGATGAGACGGATACTTCATTGACGCTGACGTGGTCGCAGAGCCTGGCAACGGATTTCGCCCGATATGGCATCTACCAATCCCAGCTATCGGGTGTGCTAGGCAGCCTCATCGCATCCGTGTCCTCTCAGTTCTCAACGCTCTTCGTGGCTACGGGACTGAATCCGTCCACGGCATACTACTTCACCGTGCGGGTTGTCGACACGGGCGGACTCTATGCGAACTCGAACCAGGTGATTGGGACAACGCTTGCACCGAATGTGCCACCCTCGGCCGTGACCCTCAGCAGCCCCTTCAACATCACCAGCTCTTCCATGGCGCTCTCCTGGACGGAAAGCGGAGACACCGACTTCGCCCGCTATGAGGTCTATCAGTCCACTGTGATGGGGTCCACTGGAACGAGGGTCGAAATCATTGGAGGCAAGACCCAGACCACACACATAGTGGGCGGCCTAAGCGGGTCCACGACGTACTACTTGACATTGCGCGTCGTGGACACGGGAGGTCTCTACGGGGATTCGAATCAGGTCGAAGGGACGACCCTTCCGTCAAACGTTGAGCCAACATCGGTGATCCTCAATACACCGTCCAATGTAACAAGTAGCTCGCTCGTCCTGGATTGGACTCAGAACAATGACCCGGATTTCTTCAGCTACGAGATATTCCAGTCCACGACGTTCGGGAGCCTGGGGTCCAAGGTGGATGCCATTCCGTTCCGCTCACAGACCATTTACACGGTGACTGGGCTGAGTCAGCTCACCGTCTACTATTTCACCGTCCGCGTTGTGGACACCGGTTCCCTCTACTCGGATTCCAATCAGGTTTCCGTGATGACGCTGGAGGGCAACACCCCTCCGACGGCAGTGATCCTCAGCACGCCAACGGACATCACCGATACCTCCGTGACGCTGGAGTGGACAACGAACCCGGACCCGGACTTCGCGCTCTATGAGATTTATCAGTCATCGATAGGAGGTCAGACCGGAGCTCTTGTCGCCTCGATTCCAGACAAGGGCACACTCTCCTACGTCGTGACCGGGCTCATGCCCGAGACCGCGCACTACTTCACCGTACGTGTCGTGGACAACCTGGGCCTCTATAACGACAGCAATCAGGTCTCCGCAACCACGCTTGCCGCGAATTCTGCACCGCAGGCCGTCACCCTCAACGGCCCGACAGACATCACACCGAACTCGATTGCGCTGAGCTGGAGCCAGAACAACGATTCGGACTTCGCCCGCTACGAGGTGTACGTGTCTTTGAACGCGGGCCAGCTTGGATCGTTGACAGAGACAGTCACCTCGCGACTCTCCCCTGGTATCGTAATCTCTGGGCTCTCTGCGAGCACGACCTACTACTTCACCGTAAGAGTCGTGGACACGGGGCTCCTGTACTCGGATTCCAATCAGGTCCCGGGCACGACCCTCCCGCCGAACCTCCCGCCGACGGCCGTCTTCTTGAACAGCCCAACGGAGGTCACGAATAACTCGCTCCGCCTGACCTGGTCAGAGAACTCGGACAGCGACTTCGCGACATATGACATCCTCGTGTCAACAAGCCCAGGAGCTCCTGGCCCATCGGTTGCCAGACTGACCGCCGCCAACAAGACCTCGTATATCGTCACGGGGCTGTACCAGAACACGAACTATTACTTCACGATCAGAGTCACGGATGTCGGTGGTCTTCTCGTGGACTCCAACCAGGAGACCGCCAAGACGCTTCCGAATGACAATCCTCCGATTCCTGTACTCCTTTCCGACCCGCTCAATGTTGCGGACTACTCCCTCACATTGAGGTGGAGCGGGAACGCGGACCCGGATTTCGCCAGGTATGACATTTACAGGTCAAATGACTCGGCCCAGCTGGGGATTCTCGTTGTGAGCATCACCGTTCAGTCCGTCACGGAGCACGTGTTGGTCGATCTGCAACCCAAGACGACGTACTACTTCGTCGTCAGGGTTGTGGACGCGGGCCTTCAGGCTGCGGACAGCAATCAGGTTCTAGGAACGACCCTCAGCGCCGCCGCATCGGTTGAGAACGATACCGACAACGACGGACTGCCGGACCATTGGGAGCGCCAGCACTTCAATAACCTGAACGAGGGTGCATTGGGCGATCCGGATGATGACGGGCTGCCGAACATCGTCGAGTATCATGACGGGACTGACCCCACCGTCCCGGACGAGAGGGCGGAACCCGGGATGCTGGATGAGTATCTTTGGATCATCATGCTGATTCTCGCACTTGTTTTCCTCATCGGCATGCTCTACGCGTCCTCGGGCAAGAAGAGGCTGAAGAAGCAGGTGTCCAGGGAGAAGTCTGCAAGAAGAGCGCTCGTTACCAAGCACAAGAGGGAACTGAAGAGGCTGCAGCCGCTCCTGATCCCAGAGATGGAGGCCGAGGCGCCCCCGCCACCGCCCGAGGTGATCGCGAGCCCCCCGGAGGAAGTTGAGAAGACCCCGCCAAAGAAGGTGACCCCGAAGAAGAAGGTCAAGCCGAAGGCCAAGAAGGTCGCCGTGAGGCCGAAGAAGAGGGTTCCACCACCACCCAAGGACTAGAGAGCTGGCTGTCTTCGTTTTCGGCCAGATATGAAGCCGAAGGGATTTACCAGCAAAAATCCTATCGAGAGAGGGACGGCAGCTGTCCAGGGACTATGCGAATCAGAATTGGACTGCTCTTGGAATCCGTTCTGAGGAGACCTATGCGGGAACCTCTCGGGAGATCGAGGAGAACGTCATGTATCCGTTTGGCCTCAGGGGAGTCCCTGTGGAAGACGAGTCGTAACAATCCGTTCTTGGTTGTCATGCGGACTTCGAGGAGGTTCTCGTCGTAAGACGCATGCTCGAGACTGCCGACGACCTCCTGCCAGAGTTTGAGGGACGTCCATTCTGAGGGGGCGTTCTCCGTGAAGGCGTCTCCGTGTCCGTTTTCTCCTTCGACTCTGTCCGTCATCGTTTCCTCCCGTTCCCTCGCCCGTTCCATAGGCTAGGAGCCCCGCTTCCCTGCGGTATACCGCACATCTCCTCGAGTCCGATACGTTCCTCGCCTTCGTCCCCGATTTCCGATTCTGCGGTCGGTATACCACTCGGGCGGTGCTTCTCAGCAAAGGATTCG
The DNA here is from genome assembly GCA_022848865.1 of Candidatus Thermoplasmatota archaeon. Lineage (NCBI taxonomy): Archaea > Methanobacteriati > Thermoplasmatota > Thermoplasmatota archaeon. The sequence goes on from JAJISE010000041.1 coordinate 9,012, forward strand.
AGTGCTTCTCTGAGAAGAACCGACCTGTTTGAGACTCCCATCTCTTTTCCTATCTTGTCTAGCCTATCCCTGAGATCCTTGGAGACCTTTGCACTCACTGTTACCGTATCATCCGACATTTCTTGTGTCTCCCCTTGGCCAGTCTCGATTTCCGTCGTGGTTCACATATGAGTTCGTCATTTCTGGTCTCCCGCCCCTTCCTCTCGCATCAACGGATGATTCTCTCTGACAATCCTCCGGTCTTCCTCGAAGTTCCCCTTCTTGTAGTACTTCTCCTTCGTTCGGACTGTGTGACCTGCGATCCTGGCGGTTGCGTCCCTATCGGCCCCAGCGATGTCCGTATGCCTTTCACCCGCTTCCCTGAGTGCCTTGCACGTGACAAGACGAATCTCTCTCCCCTTTCTGGTATGTCCTACGACCTTTTGGATTCCAGCCACTCTAGCATGTCTGTCGACAATCCTCTCCGCCTGTCTGGTGGACAGCCTCTTTCTTGAACTGTTCGAGATCAGAGGTCCTCTCTTCCTTCGTTGGAGAGAGCGGATCATGAGGTCCCTGGTGTAGTCACCGAAGAAGACCTGTCTTTGCTTGTGGATGGTGTCGATGTGAATCCTCCTACCTTCCTCGATCCGAAAGACGGCCTTGCCCTTTGGGTGGCGAATGAGAATGGAGCAATTGTCGAAATCGATGTCGGGGATGTCGACCTTGAGGAGCTCGCTCACTCGAGACCAGGTCTCATACAGAAGCCTCAAGAGCAGTTCGTCCCGCATCGCCTTCCATATCTGGAAGTTGGTCGCGTTGACAGGCAGTCTCCTCGGAGATCTGCACAGACTTGCACACTCAGGGACGGTCAGACCTCTCGCCTCTACCAGGTCGCTCATTCTTCCTCACTCCGTTTGATCGTCACTAGTCTCCTCTCGGAGGGGGGTCCTCGTCCCGCAGCTCTGAACCTTGTGCATGTGTACCGTGTCACGAACCGGCATTACCGTCAGGTACATAAAGGGTTACCAACATATGGTTTGTAATTCACTGGGGAATTGAAATGCCAGCAAAGATTACATATGAGAAGCTGATGAGAGACGATGTCACACAGCAGATCCTGAACAAGTTCTTCGAGAACCGGAAGCGGAGACAGAGACTCCGGTGGAAGGATTTCAAGGGAATCTCCAATCAAATGACTCGCCAAAGGCGATTGGAAGGACTGTGCGAGGTGGGAGTTCTCGACAAGGTGGACAAAGACGGGAAGTCGACCAAGGGCGGGAAGGAGGCACCTGTCACCTACTATGTTCTGGCCAAGAAGCAGCGGAACTGGGCGATACGGGCTTCGGACATGAATTCATTGAAGGACATATCCTTCGACAAGTTGACCTTTCGACAACAGGTATCCCTCTACGGGATGGATGAATCAGATTTCGAGGGCATGGAGAAGGAGAAAGAGGAGTTCGGTCGGATCCTGTTCAACATGGAGTACCTCGTTTCTTCCTTGATGAAACTGAAGATGCGAGTACTGCAACGGAGAATACGTCAATACTCCGAGTCGCTTCGAGATGACGTCAAGGACCCTCTTGTCAGGTGGATGATGGAATGCTACGTCTGGGCAGAGACGCTCATTCCCCCGGCACTATGGGGGGATGAATCGGGCTCACAATTCGTCGAACTGGAAGCAGGACGTTGGATCAAGAAGTTCAGGGAAAATGAATCTCTCAATGACGATGAGAGGAAAAGAGCTGTCCGGGGCTTGGAGGAAGGGTTGCGGATCGCCTCCAGCCACGACGAGACATTGCAGGACATGCGAGAGAGAATGATGTCCGACTCAGGGGGGCTCGTTGTCGGCAATTTCGGTGTAGAGAATGCGACCAAAAGCCAGGACATCAGCAAGGAGGAGGGTATCTTTGAGACCTTCGTGGAGTCCGGGAAAGAGATCTCTCCCTATATGGAGAAGCACAAGCTCCTGGCAGATTATTCCCACGCCGATGACCAATACGTGCCCGGAGAGTCCAGGCTGTTGCGGGCGATGGACAGGGCCGTCAAGGAGGGCGGGGTGGAGTTCGTCATGGAGTATATTGAACCTCGGAACCTGGGCATAATCGACTACCTGGAGATGGCTCTCATAACGGGGCTTCTCGAACCTCCTTCCGTCCCCAGTGTCATGGAGCTGAAGGACTATTGGACGACGGAAGAAGAATAGCAACTTCCTTTGTCCGCTCAACCGAGGAGGCCGTGTGGTTGCCTTGTTCATCGCCGATGCTTCTCTCCGGAGGAGGGCTGGATCGTGAGTTCCCTATTCTGAGAGCGGTTGACAACGCCACAAGCTCCGGATTGACAGGATTCGCTTCGGTGCTTTAATGCTCTCGGTGATGTGATCACGACAATGCTGCACCCGCGCTTCACAAGTCGATGGAGTCTTGCCCTCGGTTGCGAAGGGCTTATGATCCAACGTAGTCACCACGATGTGCTCCCAGTCAGGATGTCTCCTCATACCCGGGGTTATGGCTGAGAGAATGAGCCGAACCCATCGTGTCTCCACTAAATGACTGTTGTGACCATACCTTCCTGTGCAGTGTGGTGTGACCGGTATTCCCCCTGTGTTGTAGCGGTAGCACCTACCGCAAGGATGCCGGTCTTATCCCCCGTATCCTTGCTAGAGGTGTCAGGACTATACTGATGTGTTGTGTCACGTACCCGTATACCCCGCTACTCCCCGTGGAATCGAGAACGTGAACGCCGTTCTTTGCCGTTTTTCGGAGATACTGGCCGGAAGAGAATGCTGCTGTTCTCATGTTCTTGTGAAAATGCCTTTGCGTATATCGCGAATCTACGCGAATGCTACGACCGGTGGTTTTCCATTAGCGAGCCTGCGACACGATCCAGGCCAAAACGACTCGATGGCAACACCACCTGTCGTAGTCGAAGGATACGAGAACGTATCCCGGAACTACGGGAACGAGATGAGAACACCGCGTTTCTCTACCCGAATTCCACAAAAGCTACTGATTAAAGGCCTCGATTTGCATGTTGTGATTCTCGTTTTCCGTTCCAAAGGTCGAGACTAAGGACTCAAGGTCCGGGGTGACAAACTCCCTAACGATTCACGATCGATCCCGGAGACCTCTTTCCTCGATTTGCTGGAAGATAACGAGGATTCCCCCGTTGGGAGACGAGACCGGCGTTCTCCGAAGAATCTCCCGCTCAGCCAACTCTGAGTTGTGTCTTCAGGATGGCGTTCTCACGCTCCAGGTCCACGATTCGCTTCTTCAACCGCTTCGATTCCTCTCGAGCCAGGGCGAGTTGCCCCTTCAGAGTATAGAACTCGACCATGTGGCCGGTAGAGTGACCCACCATATCTAGGATCTGCAGCTGGAAACCCCTGGAGAAGAAGTCTATGGTGTCCCTCCACCTTGGACTCGAAGCCGGGTCCCTGCAAACATTGACCACTGCCTGTGCGAAGAGCATTAGGCTCGTCCTCTGTGTCTGTGGCTGGCCAGCCACAAGACAAAGGAACCCCTTCCCCATTTCAACGCGAATTCCGTTTTCCTCGAGCCATTCCTTCGCTTTGTCGAGCTCTCTGGTAATCTCGTCCAGTTCCCCTGTCCTGACCTCGACCTCGTTCTCGGCCTCCTTGAGTCTCTGTTCAACTGTTTCCAGAACCCTCTGGGTGGTGTGCAATTCCTGGAGCGTTTCTTGAAGCTTCTGATGTGCGTCGTGAGTTCCCCTTTCGATCGCTTTCTTCTTCTCGTCGGATGCCGCGATTCTTGCCTTCAGATTCTCCTCCACTTCCTGAAGCCTCAACCGATGATCAGTCTCCAATTCAGTCTTTTCCTCCCTCGCAGCCAGCGTTTCTGCTTCGAGGGCCTTCAACTCCTCCTTTGCTTCCGACGTGGCCTTTTCAAGGTCTAGCTTCGTATCGACGCGATTCGACAAATCGTTGCAGGCATCTTCCCGCGATTTCCCTGACCGCCTCTCGAGGTCAAGTTCTTTCAGGAGAAGCAAGGCTGTGTCTTCGAAGAAGTTGGAGTCCGCCATTTCAGAAATCGCCCTGAGAATCCAGAGGAGGTAAGTGATATCCACGTTTAGACTGCTCAGCTCCTTGAGTATCTCCGGGAGATTCCTGACAACCTCTTTGTCGAGGTTCACTGCCAGAATCCCCTCCAGGATTCTTCGCAGCTTGGAGACGTCGTACAGGTCTATTCCTACCTCTTCGAGGCAGTTGAGCATATATATGGCCCAGAGGACGACTCCTGCACCCTTCCTCTTCTTCTTGAGCTTCTCAAGGAACGATCTCATTCCCAGCAGATCCTGAGAATCCATATTGTTATCCTTCATCAGCTCAAAGGCGTCGATGCCCTGTTCCAGCACATCATCCAGGTCCACGTCGTGTCTCTCAACGAGACCGGCAGCTCGCAGTTTCGTCCTCTTGGACACCGTGAACCTAGGAAGCGTCCACTGAATGTCTCCGTCCTCCAACGCCTCGTCGACATCGCTTGCGTACCCGAAGATCGAGGACTTGCTTCGCTTCAACCCGAACTTCTCGAATGACTTGCGGATTATCGCATCATAGCTGTATCCGTACCTTCTCAGTTTCCTCCAATACTGTTTCTCCTCTTCTGTCACTTCCATCAGTCTTCACCTCGATTCTCCACGATTGGAGAAGGGCAAATGGGCTCATTCTTCCACGAAAGAAGGGAAGCCAGCCTTCTGGTCCTGCCTTTCTCGTCCGCGGATTTCACGATTCGAAATGGCGATTGCATATAAGGATATTTACAACCACATAGTTAGTAGATGACTGATAGAGAATCCCTAGCTCATACGTCAGTGCGCGGCACGCAGAGCACGAGTCCACCCGGATGTCATTGGCTTGTGTTACTGGCAACGATTATTCAATCCGCTTCCTGGATAAGAATGGGCCACAGGATGGGTAGAATCCCCAGCCACGTTGGAAGTGGGAAGTAGTGTGTCTCAGATTCTCCGCTGGGATTGAGGACTGGAACGTGTCATCTTATTCCGTCTTCGACACGACCAACTTCCCGTCTACTATCTCAATTCGCACGACGTCCTTCGGCTTGAAAGGAAATGCGGAATCCTTGTGGACGTCAGCAGGAACATAGATCATTATTCTGCCCTTGACTGGTTCGTGGATCTTTCCTTTGCCCTTTAAGACCAGAGAATCACCCCTTCTTGAACCTTCCACAGATAGCAATAAGAAGTAGCTACATTAATGGAGATAGAAACACAATGTAGATATCTCGCATAGCTACAACAGATACTTATAGACACTTCTCGATTTCTCTTCCTGGCGACCATGAACATCTCGCTCGAGTACCTGAGACCGTTCTATCCCATGAATGAGGATGAGATCGGTGAGTCCCCCTTCGGACGGCCTTTCGTCTTCTCCAGCCCCGTCACCGACAACAGGGACTGGGAGTTCGAGATCGAGAGGCTGCTCGAGGAAGTAGGGAAGAACCATGACATCCCCTTCGAGATTACGCTAGTTGGCAATCATCACGTTGCGACGAAATACGCAGACAGAGGCATCCAAGAGCACTGGGAGGCCTTCAGAAGGATCATGAACTCTGCAAGCGACCTCATCGCGGTCAAGAAGAAGAGGCTTCCGAGTGATCTGAGAAACACAAGTGGAGAGTTCTCGGTCGGTCATACTCTCCTCGTGTTCGTCGAAGGCAAACTCCAATGGTATGAAAGCCACTGGGAAGAGTGGCACAGGAAGATAATCCAGTTCCTGGAATCACTTGACGAGTTCGGTCCGGACTTCCTAAGGACCAGGACATCCTTAGGGGCCGAGCAAGGGAAAGGGATTCCAGAGGGAATGGAATCAAGAATCGTCTCGAAGGCGGACACGCCCCTCGAAGGAGAGCTCGTTTTGAGGCTGTTGAGGTCTGGTCTCCTCGGGGATGGAGAGGTTCACCTGCAGTTCCCAGTCGGTAGGAGATACCGCTTCGGGAACGGGTACTACCTGAAAGTGGAGAGGCCAGCGTTCAAGTGGATTGATCTGCTATTCGAGAGAGAGGACATAATCTGGATAATAGAGGCAAAGAAGTCCTTGAACTGGCAGGCGCTGGGACAGGCTCTAGGATATGCAGTTCTCTATGAGGATGATTTCAATCCAAAGAAGGACATTATGAAGGGAATTGTGTCGCAGGTGTCGGACTCTGCTGTTCAGCGATGTTGTGAAAAACTCCAAGTCAGACACTTTTCTGAGAAGGAGTTGAGCTAGGGAGCATCTGCCTCCGAATCAGGATGAAACGTCGCAGTCCTCATTGAACTACGACAGAACTTCCTACAGCCTTCTCCATTTGGGAATCTGAGGGAGAGTAAGGGGGAGCAGGACTGTCCTGAAGGGATTCCCGAATAAGGAAGGGCGACCTGTGCGTTTACCATATGTCATGAAGACAAATCGTCTCTCCCCACTTCCCTGAAAGGCTTTCGAGATTCACCCAAGAGGAGTGTTTGCTTTCAGTTTGTCAAGGTCCCTTCTTTCATCCTCCGCCTGTATACCAAAGAGATCAGGAAGCTTACCCCGATGAAGAGAATCACGAGCAGGATTGTGACGATACGAGCCAACCCGGTTTCGTAGAAGAGGAAGAACGCATCGGACACGAGTATTAGGACAGAATACTTCATCAATCCGCCCAAAGCAACGTAGGATATCGATCTTGAGACATCCCAATCACAGGCGGCAATGAAGGCTCCAGTATACGGTACGACTGGCACGATTCTGTTCAAGAGTATGATTCTCTCGTCTCTTACCATTAACATCGATATGTAACCCTTCATTCTGTTCCTCATCCATTTCGGAAGCTTTGCCTTGCTGGCGATGAGATACAACGCGGCATTTGCAGTCACCCCGCCGATGACGGCTATCGTCAGTACGAGCGTCCCCCAGGCTATCGAAGGATTCACTCCGAAAGTAATCACCACAAAGAGCTCAGGCAGGACAGGAAACACAATCCCGTCAAAATTGAAAATCACGAAAAGCGCCAGCAACATTCCTAGTGGGCCAAAGGCTCCGAAGAAATCAAACAGGCTCTCCACAACCACGCAACACCCTCAGCAAAGGAGCCCTTCATAGACACGAGCCAGTTCCACAGCACATCTTCCCATATCATGCTCTTCTGCAGTTCGAAGAGAACCTTTCTCGAGATCTCTTCTCAGTCTGTCATCTTTGAGAATATCAGCAACACGCGATGTGAAATCCTTATCGCTCGAGCCCTTCAGACAGTTCTCTCCATGAAGAAACAGGTCCTGATAGATCGGGATGTCCCTAATGATTAGAGGTTTACCACAGCTTGCCGCCTCAAACAACACATTTCCGTAGCTCTCAGCGTACGTGGGGAAGAAGAACACGTCACTTGCTGAGTAGGCGTCAGGCATCTGGGCAAAGGGGAGATGACCCATGAAAACCGCATTACTGGAGACGCCGTTGAGGTCCGCCTTCTGAAGAAATGACTCTGAGGATCCCACCCAGAGGAATTTCACTCCTTCCTTCTCCAATGCCCTCGCTACCTCTATGAACGTTCTGACACCCTTCCTGGGGAGCGTCAGCCCCACGCTAAGAACGATGAAGTCGTCTTCTTCGAAACCGTGCTTGTCCCTGAACCTTCTTCTTCCTTCTTCTGAGTTCCTGAAGACGCTTCGATTGACGCCATTGGGCACGACTTCCATGCGGGGTTTTATTCCTTCCTTGACGAGGACCTCCCTAACGTAGGGAGTGGCACAGACCACAACATCTGCCAGACCGTAAAGGAACCTGGAATACCATCTGAACGGACGGTAAAGAAGGTCGCCGATGACAATTCCGCCCTTGAGGAGTTCCGGTATGTGTCTAGCATGGATAACCACCGGTTTCCTGCCCCGGGTCTTACTGGCCAAGAGGTACGAGGCGAAGAGAGGATTGTGGATATGCAAGATGTCGAAGCCGTCTTTGGGCTGATTGATCAGGACTTCGTAACCCAGCTTTCTCAATTCCCGCGAGACTTGAGGAACACTCGTGGCCATTCCTCCACCGTTTTTGAAGCCCATCCAGTACTTGACCCAATTCAGTCCAGTGATCATGGAGATTCTAGCCCTGGGCGTTGAAATCATCTCCACTCTTCTGGCCGAAACTGGACTCTCGAATGACGATGTTGGCTGTGAAGAGGAATCGATAGCCACATCCTACCCTCCCCAAGGGGCACCATGGAGGTATACTCCTCGATATAAATGCATATCATGGGAATATAAAAGCGTTTCTGGGTTTCCATTGCTACGGGAGTCAAGGATGCCAAGGGAAACAGAAAGGGGATCAACATCCCGAGACTCGAGCACCTTCCCAGTGTACCCATTCTCGTCGAAATACGTCGGTTTCCAATATGATGTGCGACGATTTCCACACGAAATCCTCTCACGGGAACGCAACAACTATATCGCCGGAACCCGCTCAGCTACGTGGTCGTGGAGGATGAAGACCCGCCTGGTAGTGCTACTGCTGTTGTCAATGTCCATCTCAGCGATCACGATCCTTCCGGCAACAGCGAGCGCGACCACGCTCTACGTGGGCGGAGCGGGACCAGGGAACTACACAACGATACAGGGAGCGATAGATAATGCAACTCCTGGGGATTCGGTATACGTTTACGGCGGAACCTATTACGAGCACCTCACGATCTCGAAGCCTCTGTCTTTGATCGGCGAGGACAGGAACACAACGATAATCAATGGCGGTGAGAACGGCATCGTCGTTCTCATTTCTGCCAACTGGGTGAATATCACCGGGTTGGCGATAAG
>JAJISE010000042.1 GCA_022848865.1 Candidatus Thermoplasmatota archaeon
CTGGTTCTTGTCATCATCTGCATCTGTCTAGTAGTGCTGGCGACTCGCAGAGCCCGTCCACTTTCCAGATTGGGTCGGGCAAGAAGGACTGTGGACAAAGTCCTGGCTTGGAGTGCCCTTCTTCTTATGGTTGCTGGTTTCTTACTGTCATTTCTTCTTGCTGCTGCTCTGATCGCGGTGCTCTTGGGGACATTTAGTGAATGGGTCGTCATAGTCGTCGCGTTAGTCTTAGTTGCCCTGTTTGCGATCTTTGTTGAGAAGGGACTTGATGGGTCTGAACAGCCGGACTAGAGCGAGGAAGATGGCCGCAGTCTTGCCCCGATCTCAAAGGCTCTGAGGAAATGGTCGCAGTGCATAGGGGAGTGCGACAATCTCTCGGACTGGCAGTGGTTCCACAACAAGGATTATTAGGATGGAGACAGATTCGAATGCAGAGTCGCGGAGGAGAGAATGAGAAAGAGGACGTTGGCTGTGGCACTCCTGATGTTCTTGAGCTTCCTCTTCACGGTCGTCGCTGCAACTCCCTCCGCATCGGCTCAGAATGTTCCCCCGACCTGCAGCATTCGGAATCCGACCCCTGGAGCTTGGGTCGGTGGCGATTGGACGGTTTGGGGCATGGCCAATGACACTGACGGAACGTTGGTGAGTGTGGAAATACGGATAGATGAAGGTCCTTGGTTTGAGGCCAACTGGTCTGAGGTCAACGGCACAAGATTCTGGATTCTTGAATGGGACACCACGGAGGTTCAGGAAGGAGATCACGCAATCTACGCTCGTTCCTACGACGGCGAGGACTACTCTGAAACTGCACAGGTGAACGTGTGGGTTGAACAAGTGCATGGTGACACTGTTCACACTATTCTAGGACTACCTGGCTGGCTGTGGACAATCATCGTTTCTGTGGTCATCGTTGTCATGACTGCAGTTCTGCTTCTTCTTCTCGCTAGAAAGAGAAAACGAGGACAATCTGGGGACGAGACTCCTGAGACTTGAAAAGGGATCCAGTCTATTCTGATTATCGAACATGTCTGACTTCAATGAGAAGAGCGACATTCCAAGCTGAAGTAGAGAGGCTTGCCCTCGGAAAAGATAGAAATAGGAACACCCATTCGGTAGTCGAGGCGGGAATATGGCCATGAGGAGATATCTGGAGCATTTCGAGGATATGCAGGTTGTTGAGGAACCGGTGAAAGACGACTCCTTCATCACAAAGAAGCTGAGGGAGAATCCAACCACCCCGTTCCTGTTCGAGGATTTCAACGGCTTCCGAGTCGCAGGAAACGTCTGGGCGACCCGCAAGAGGATTGCCCGCGCGTTGGACCAGACACCCGAGGATCTCCTTCTGAAGATGCTTGAAGCCATGAAGAATCCCGCGGACTTCGATGTAATCGAGGATGCCCCCGTTCTCAAGAACGTTGTCGAGGATGTGAACCTGACAGAGTCCCCGATCACCAAGTGGTACCCAAAGGACGGTGGAAGATACGTCACATCCGACGTCGTCGTCGCTGAGCTAGGCGAGAAGAGGAACATGTCCTTCCACAGGATGATGGTTCTGGACGAGACGAGGCTCGCAGCACGCGTCGTCCCGAGGCATCTGTACGCGATGTGGAAGGAAGCCATTGAGCGGGGAGAGGAGCTCAAGATTGCCGTGGCGATAGGGCTCTGCCCGTCGATTCTTCTGCCGGCGGGCATGTCCGTGAGCTACGAGACGGATGAGCTGAGGATCGCGGCGGCTCTGAGGCTCGCCACGCTGGGCGAGAATATCGGGGCTACGAGGATCAAGAGCGGCCTCACCGTCCCCGGGTACGCGGAGTACGTCCTCGAGGGCAGGATGATCGACGAGACCGAGAAGGAGGGCCCCTTCGTGGACATCACCGGCACGTACGACATAGTAAGGGACGAGCCCGTCGTCGTGATCGACCGCATCTATCACATGGACGACCCGATATTCCACGCCCTCCTGCCGGGCGGGAGGGAGCACTACCTCTTCATGGGGATGCCGCGCGAACCGCAGATCTACGATAGCGTGAAGAAGGTCGTCCCCAAGGTCGGCGGGGTCCGCCTGACCGAGGGAGGGTGCTGCTGGCTTCACGGGGTCGTCTCCATCGAGAAGCAGGTCGAGGGCGACCAGAAGAACGCGATGATGGCCGCATTCACGGGACACCCGTCCATGAAGCGGATCGTGGTCGTGGACACCGATATCGATATCTACGATGACAGGGACGTCGAATGGGCGCTGGCCACGCGGTTCCAGGCGGACAGGGGCATGCTCAAGGTGAAGGGCGCCCGCGGGAGCTCTCTGGACCCGAGCGCGGGAGGCACGACGACGAAGCTGGGAATGGACGCGACCAAGCCGCTGGGCGGCGAGGGCTTCGACAAGGCTGCCCCGTGACTCTCTTCGGCATCTACCGGTTCCAGACGCGAGGAGAATCGCTGGAAGGATAGAACGATTAAATAGTGGTATCAGGATTCAAACCCGGGAGAAGGGGGAGATCATGGGAAAGGCGCAGAGAATCGGGACGTACGTCGAGGACCTTGACAGGCACATGGAAGGTGGCATTCCGGCAGGCTACACGGTGCTCGTCTGCGGTCCGTCCGGCAGCATGAAGTCGACATTCGCCTTCAATATTCTCTACAACGCGTCGAGGGACAGCGGCATGAGGGGCCTCTACATCTCGATGGAGCAGAGCAAGGAAAACCTCCTGGACCACATGGCCTCGCTGGGCATGGACGTCTCCAAGGCCAAGAACCTGAACGTCGTCGACATGGGTCGCCTCAGGCGGGAACTCGGAAAGGCGAAGTCCGAGGACTGGTTCGACACGCTGTACTCGCAGCTCAAGAAGTACAAGAAGGAGTTCGACTGCGACATCCTGGCCCTGGACTCGCTCGATGCGCTCTACGCGCTCACGGTCCTCGAGAACCCGAGGAACCAACTCTTCCATTTCTTCGAGGACCTGAGGGAGCTGGGGACGACCAACCTGCTCGTGTCCGAGATGCCCCGCAACGACGTCCTCTTCGGCAAGCACGGGGTCGAGGAGTTCCTGTCCGACGGGATAATCCACCTGCGCTTCAGGGAGATAGAAATCGGCAGGACGCCCTCCGTGCGGAGGTACATCGGGATAGTGAAGATGAGGGGAACGAGCCATGACCTGGACTATTATCCCCTCCTGGTCGAGAAGGGAAGGTTCGAAATCGTAGTCGAATAGTGAATGAGATGACGGAGATCTTCGCGGTCCAGTCCTTTGTCGCGCTCGCCGTCAACTCCGTTCTTGGCATTTACGTGATAAGGAAGAACCCGGGCGCGCCCGCCAACCGCTCCTTCGCGCTGCTCATGGCCACTTTCGTCATCTGGGACCTCTCGGAGGGCGTCCTCAGGCTGTCGCCGAACGCCACGGACATGGCCTTCATCAGGCTCTGGGTGAACATCGAGTGGATAGGCATCGCCGCCATCTCCGGAGCCCTCCTGCACTTCATTCTCACCTATCCGAGAAAGCGGGACATCCTGGACAAGTGGTACGCCTACCCCCTGATATACGGCCCGCCGCTCGTGATCATCCTGTTCATCTGGACGACGGACATCGTGATCTCGGGCGTCACGATGGGTTGGATGGGCTACGACGCGAAGATCGTCCCCGCGGGCTATGCAATTCCGGCTGTCGTGTACGCGGTCCAGATATTCCTCGCCCTGGCGATTCTCCTCAGAACGTACACGCGCTCGGCGGGCATCGTGAGGAGCAGGTCCAAGATACTCCTGATGGGTGTGGCGGTGCCCGTCGTCGTGGGCTCGGCCACCGAGGTCTTCCTGCCGTTCTTCCTCGACATGCAGACCCGTATGGGTGCCGGGACGATTTACACGGTCATAATGGGGCTGTTCACCGCCTACGCGATAACGAAATACAAGCTGCTCGTGATAGAGCCGACCGTTGAGGAGGTGAGGCCGGAAGAGCCCGCCTACAGGCTCGAGCTCGATCACAACTACCTCCTGAAGGGCGAGAGCGCGGTCCCCGCCTTCAAGGCGTTCAGGAACATGGTGACCCGGACCCCCGGCCTGTGCATCACGACGACCTATCCGGAGAAGATCCAGAGGAGGTTCGGGATGGAGAAGACCCCCATCATCTGGCTCTCCAAGGTCTCCTGGGACGAGAAGGCGCTGAAGCCCTCCGACCTGGACTTCGAGGTCACTCAGACAATCATAAGATTCGTCAAGGAGAACCCGGAGACGTCCGTGCTCATAGACGACCTGGAATACCTCAAGGCCGTCATCGGGTTCCGCGGGACATCGAAGTTCCTCAAGCACATCTCCGACGTCGTCGCCGCGGAGCATTCGACCCTGGTCGTCCCGCTCGACCCGCGCGCCTTCGACGAGAGGGAGCTGGCGGTGTTCGAGAAGAACTTCGACTTCGTCAGGACGATGAGCGCACCGAGCGTGGAGGCCGTTGGCGGGACGTTCAACTCGTACCTTTGCCTCGGCGAGAGGGGTGAGTGCTACGAGGAGTTCGCCAAGGTCGATGCCCCCAAGCTGCACATAGGGACAACGCACCCGCGGAGGATCGAGAGGCGACATCCGCTGGGAACGTGCGAACACATCTGGCTCACGGAGACGAAGAGCGAGAGGCGGGGTCTCGACCCGAGCCAGCTGAACTACGAGGTCCTCAGAAAGCTGACCAAGTTCTTGGAGGGGCGTCCCGGGAGCGCCGTCTTCCTCGAGGGCGTCGAGTATCTGATCTCCCACAACGGCTTCTCCGATGTGCTCTCCTTCCTGCAATCCGCCATCGACTTGGTCTCGATGTCCGACTCCCGCCTGTACGTGCCCATCGACCGGACAGCCCTGAACGCGGAGCAACTGGCCACACTGGAGAAGAGATTCGACTCTGTCGCGTAGTCACTTCACATCCTGTCGGAGGATCGCCCAGAGCTTGTCCTGAAAATCATACTCGGAGCTGACGAGCCTCCTCATGAAGTTGACGATCTGCCCGTGCGGATCGAGCCCGTTCTCCTTGCAGAACTCCTTGTACGCCCTCAGAATGTCCTCATCGATCCGTATGTTGAACTGAGCCTTCTGAGGCGTTTCCGCGGGCACAGCAGACCTCCGTTCCCTCATTCCACACATAGTATTTCTAAGTTCCTTTTAGTATCAATACGTAGCACTTGCTATGAATTGTAGCAACCTATATATACCGCTAGGCCATTCTCGATTCTGATAACAGGCCGGGGGTGGCAGGATAGAGGAGATCCAGGAGTTACTGGAGCAATTCGACGAGCGATCAAAGACCAATTTCTCTTTTCTCGCTGGCTTCGAGAATCGAGAGTTCCTGTTCCGGAGTCTGGTCGAACTGGACTACAGAACACCGGAGCTCTGGTTGGCGATGGGTCGAGCGAACGAACTAACGACTCTGTCATGCGTTCCCCCGGGATATCGAAGTGAGTTGGTACACGCCAAGAACCTGACAACGCTGATAACCGTGATTTCGGACGACGCGGCCGACAGCACGAAGGACAGATGGACACTGGAGAAGGTCGCAAGCATAGTGATGGCGAAACTGGAGAACAACCCTGTCGTATTCGATGCGTCCAACGAGCATCTTCTGCTCGCGGCATCCAGCTGGGACGAGGTCGTTTGCATCCTCGAAAGTGCCCCCCGCTTTGAGGAGTTCAAGGACCTCTTGCTCTTCGACATGGGTGAGTTGATGCAGTGCCAGAGATTCAATTTTGCTATAAACACGAATCCCCTCCTCTGCAATACGGACGAATATCTGGCATACGGAACGCACAACTTCAACGTGAAACCGCATATGACCATGGATCTGATGTTCTCTCCGGATTTCAGGAGGGAGGACCTAGCTGCGTTCCGAAGAGCGCTCCATCACATCCAGATCGCCATTCAGCTCGTCAACGACGTCCACACCATCGACCGAGAGATAATGGAGGAAGGCTCCTTCGGGAACTACTCGATGATATGGGGCCTGGAAAAGGGAAAGATCTCAATCGACGACATCTACCACATGCGTGCTTCCAAGATCAAGAAGGCATTCCCCCTCCGGGACTTCGAGAAGAAGTGGAAGCGCCACATGGGCAAAGCAAGGGAACTGCTCTCACACACCAGCTCCTTCGATATCGATATCTTTCTGGAATCGGTCCGCGACATCAGGAGGATGTATGAGGCCTCGAGCGGGACCATGTGATAACCGAGCGTCAAGCCTTATATAGAGACCCTCCGATAATCGCGACTAGTGTTCCCATGAGACGCATTCTGGCGGTTCTGCTGGCGACCGTGCTCATCGCCATCCCACTGAACTTCACTATCGAGAACGAGGACCCCGACCCCCCATTCGGGCCCATCCTGATGCCCCCGAACCCTGAGGTGTACGGCTCAACGCCCGCCCCGGAGTTCAGGGAGTATCCGAGGACGAGGGGCACGCGATCGGTCGGAACGGAGGAGATCATTGTCATCCTCGTCGAGTTCACCGACTTCGGCCATCAGGTAACGAACACGCAGGCGAAGTTCCAGACCCTCATGTTCAGCACCACGTCGGGCGAGAGCAGCCTCCACAACTACTACGACGAGGCCTCATACGGTCAGCTGAGCGTCGTCGGTAACTCCTCGGCATGGTACACGGTCTCGAACCCGATGAGCGAGTACGGGGCCGACAGCCTCTCTGGCACGGACGACGCCAACGGACCCGTCTACAGGCTGGTGACGGACGCTGTGCTGCTCGCCGATGCTGATATCGACTTCAGCGAGTACGACAATGACGGGGACGGGATAGTGGACCATCTGGCTGTGGTGCACGCCGGACAGGGACAGGAGTCCTCGCCGAACACCAACACGATCTGGTCGCACAGATGGGCCGTCGTGGACTCGGACATGTCCGCTCCCGGGAACCAGGAGCTCATGGTGGACGGAGTGCAGGTCTACTGGTACACGATGCAGTCGGAGTCCTCCCCGATGGGCGTGTTCGCTCACGAGTTCGGACATGACCTCGGATTGATCGACCTCTACGACACCGAGAGCGACAGCGAAGGTATCGGGCCGTGGGGCCTCATGGGGCAGGGTGCCTGGCTGGGTTCCCCCGCAGGTTCCGAGCCCGCGCATCCGTGCGCCTGGTCCAAGATCGAGCTGGGATGGGTGGTGCCCTTCGAGGTGCTCACACCGCTCGTGGCGGAGGACATACCCCAGGTCGAGACCTCGGGCGCGATCTACAAGCTTCCCATTGCGGACACGCCGGCGGGAGAAGAGTACTTCCTGATAGAGAACAGACAGAGGGTCGGCTTCGATTCCGCGCTCCCGGGAGGCGGTCTCCTCATCTGGCACGTGGACGAGAGCGTGGACAGCAATGACAATCAGTTCCACAGGAGAGTGGACCTGGAGGAGGCGGACGAGGTGAACGGCGAGAACCCGACTCAGGCGACCGACCCTTGGTTCGACTCGGAAGAGGGCTTCACGCCGACCTCCATTCCAGACAGCGGCACCTACGCGAATGCCAGGTCTGGATGGAAGGTGAGGAACATCTCCGCCTCGAACACTACCATGACGGCCGACATCACGCGGGAGGTCGAGGACGACCTGGCTGTCACGGCGGTCACTTCGAAGACGACTGCGGAAGTGGGAGAGACCTTGACGATAAGGGCCACGATCGAGAACAAGGGGACGAACAACAGGACGGATTTCAACGTCACGCTCACGGTCTACGATGAGGCGTACGAGCCGCAGTCGGAGCTGTTCAACAACACGATCATTGTGTCCTCCCTTCTGAGCCGAGCGGTGACGAACCTCACTTGGATGTACACCCCTTCCGACATAGGGAAGATCCTTTTCGAGGTCCTCGTGGACCCTTCGGACGACGAGATACCGGAGAACAACGACAGGATAGTCCATTCAACTGTGAGCACTGTCTACTTCTTCGACGACGTCGAGAGCGGGAGCACGATATGGGAGACGAACTCGGCGGGAGAGGTTTACAGATGGGAGATCGTGGACGACGCAACGGCGGGAGGTGGAAGCTTCAGTACGACGCACTCCTGGAAGCTCGGGTTCTTCGGAGACGGAGGGGGGACACTGCCTTCAAAGCGACTGTACCTGCAGACGGCCAACATCTCGGTCCCGGGAGGGGGGCCCGTGTACTTGAGCTTCTTCCACAAGTACTTCCTCGGAGAGCTACAGGAGCGGGAGGGGTTCGCGATAAGCAAAACGGACCGCTCGAATGTCACAATCTCTGTTGACGGCGGTGCTTGGATAACCCTTGATATGTTCGAGTTCTCGCAGAACTCGTGGGAGCTGAGCCTGTACGATATCTCCTCCGACATCTCCCCCGCGGGGTCGGACGTTCGCATACGCTTTGACATATACGTGAGAGTATTGCCCAAGTCCGGCGGGTGGTGGATCGACGACATCGCGCTGTTGGCGAACCCCCCGCAAGAAGGACTCGTTCTGAGGATCTACGAGGACACGGACAGCGTCAATCCTGGCGGCTACGCCGGATTTCTGTTGAAGCTCACCAACGTCGGGGATACGACCGACACGTTCCGGTTCGGGATAGATGTCCTCATCACCGGATGGAGCGCATACTTGAGCCAGAACGCATCGGATGTGCGACCTGTCGGCGACTTCGAGATGAGCCTGGGAAGGGACGAGGAAGCGATCATATTCCTCACTATCCAGACCGCGGAGGACACGCCGAGGGGCACGGAGCACCTAGCGACCCTGACTGCGATGTCCATGGGGGATACTAGAAAGGAGGACGCGGTCACCTTCACGACCGTGATCAGGCAAGACCCCCTCTTCGAGCTCCTGATGAAGGCGTTCTACTACGGCATCATCTTCCTCATCGTCCTGGTGGTCGTTGCGGTGATCGTGAACGTCCTCAGACAGCACAAGAACAAACCTAAATATCCCGGCTACTGATTCCCTATTGTGTTTGTGGAACATCCTCTTCTCAAGGATGGCTATATCGAGAAGAGGGACTATCAGGTGAACATCGCCAGGTCCTGCTCGAAGAGCCCCACGCTCGTCGTTCTCCCCACGGGGATGGGGAAGACGGTCATTGCCACTCTCGTCATCGCGGACAGGATGGGCGACGGTCGGAAGATACTCCTCCTTGCCCCCACAAAGCCCCTTGTGGCGCAGCACGCGAAGTCGTTGACGACCTTCATGAGGAGCCCGAACCTCGTGCAGTTCACTGGAGAGGTCCCGCCGCCCTCCCGCGTGGACCTTTGGCGGGAACATGATATCATCGTTTCGACTCCCCAGGTCATCGAGAACGACCTGGAATCGGGCCGCATCGACCTGGCGGACGTCTCGCTCGTCATCTTCGACGAGGCCCACCGGGCGGTCGGCGACTATGCCTACGTCCCCATCGGAAGGGCGTGCAAGGAGAGGAAGATGCTCACGCTCGGAATGACCGCCTCGCCCGGGAGCGACCCCGCCAAGATCCTGGAGGTCTGCGATAATCTCGGAATCGTGGGAGTGGAGATCAGGACGGACTACGACCCAGACGTGGTCAACTACATCCACGACATCGACGTCAGCTACATTGGCGTCGAGGTGCCCGAGAACATGAAGGAGATCATCGCCCACCTGAGGAAGGCGCTGGACAAGCAGGTCCAGCAGCTCAGGGACTACGGGTTCCTGGAACCGGACAAGCCCGTGACCCGGAGGGCCCTGCTGGACGTCCAGAAGGAGGTGCAGAGGCGGCTCGCGACCGGGGAGAAGAACTACAAGCTGTACAGGGCGGCGACGCTGCAGGCCATGGCGATGAAGACAGACTATGCGATCGAGTTCGCAGAGTCCCAGGGGATCGACGCTCTGAGGGAGTATTTCACCAGGATGGTTGAGGAGAGCAAGCAGAAGGGCGCCAAGAGGGCGGCGAAGCAGATCATGAAGAGCTTCGAGGTGCTCCAGGCGATGGGTCTGACGAAGGGGGATGACTTCGACCGACCGAAGCTGAGGAAGGTCATCGAGATCCTCACGCGGCAGTTCAGGGACAAGAGGGATTCCCTCGCGATAGTGTTCACCCACTACAGAGACACGTCCGAGACGGTTACGCGGGAGCTGAGCAAGATCGGGGGCCTCAGACCGGTGAGGTTCGTTGGGCAGAGCTCGAGGGGAAAAGATCGGGGCCTCAAGCAGAAGGAGCAGGTCGAGGTCATTCGGAAGTTCGAGAGGGGAGACTGCAACGTGCTTGTAGCCACACGGGTTGCAGAAGAGGGCTTGGACATCCCGTCCACCGATCTCGTCATATTCTACGAGCCCGTCCCGTCAGAGATCAGGATGATCCAGAGAAGGGGAAGGACAGGCAGGAAGAGACCCGGAAAGGTCGTCGTTCTTGGCTCCAAAGCGACAAGGGACGAATGGTATCACCTCTCGGCGAAGAGAAAGGAGCAGAGGATGCACAGAGAGCTCGAGATACTCAGGCAGGAGCTCAAGCAGAGCATCTTCGTGGGCGAACCAGGACAGGAGACCTTCGCCGACGCCGGGGACAGGATCGGCGATCTGAGGAGGAGGCTGGAGAGGAAGAGAGAGAAGCGCACCGCGGAGGACGGGAAGCAGGCCTCGCTGAGCGACTACTAGGAGGCTTCCCGCGACCCGTGCACGGTGCTGCCAGGTCGATTACTCTTATATACAACGTCATCTTTAGACAGAAGAACACGGTGCGAATATCATGGCCAGAGGTCTTTACGCGGGAAGAAAGCTCCAGAAGGACAGGGGCAGGTTCAGATGGAACGATCGCTACTACAAGAGGCGGATGCTCAGACTGAGGGAGAAATCCGACCCGCTGGAGGGCGCTGCGCAGGCCAAGGGCATCGTGTTGGAGAAGGTGGGCATTGAGGCGAAGCAGCCCAACTCCGCAATCAGGAAATGCGTCAAGGCTCAGCTCATAAAGAACGGCCGCCAGATAACGGCTTTCGCGGTCGGGGATGGAGCAATCAACTTCATAGACGAACATGACGAGGTGTTGGTGGAGGGAATCGGCGGTAGAATGGGTCGATCCTATGGCGACCTGCCCGGTGTCAGGTTCAAGGTCATCAAGGTGAACGATGTCTCCCTGGATGAGCTTGTGAGGGGAAGAAAGGAGAAGCCGATAAGGTAGTGGTATTTTGGAAGAGAAGCCTGAGCCCGAACCGCCGAAGGAGACGAAGACTCCCGAACCGCCGAAGGAGACGAAGACGCCTGAGCCGCCAAAGGAGCCCAAGCCCCGCGCGAAGGCGCCATCTGGCATACTCCTGTTCAACGAATATGACCTCTCCGAGGTCGTGATCAGAGATAAGGGCCTCGGGAGGTACATCAACCTCGACCCAGTCGTCATCCCGCACACTTTTGGGAGACACGCGGACAAGCAGTTCGGGAGGGCGAAAACCAATATCATCGAGAGGCTGATCAACAACATGATGAGGACGGGGAGCTACACCGGGAAGAAGAACAAGTCATACGCCGTAGTGCGGAAGGCCCTGAAGATAATCCAGGAGAGGACGAAGACGAACCCGGTCCAGATCTTCGTTCAGGCTCTGGAGAACGCGGCACCGAGGGAGGAAATCACTCGATTGCGCTTCGGTGGGATAAATGTCCCGAGAGCAGTTGATATATCCCCTTCCAGAAGGCTTGACGTGGTCCTCAGGAACATCTGCAAGGGCGCCGTTGCGGCGTCGCATAAGAACAGGAAGCCCGCGGAGCAGTGCCTCGCCGAGGAGATCATGCTGGCCTCGAAGGGAGACATGAACTCGTTCGCGGTATCCAAGAAGGATGAAGCCGAGAGGGTTGCCGCTTCAGCGCGATAGGGATGGATCATGGGAAGAAAGGAAGAGAACATCAGAAAGGCCCAGGCTCTTATGCACGATGTCAGGTTCATACGAAACATCGGGACCGCCGCGCACATAGACCACGGCAAGACCACCCTCAGCGACAACCTGATCGCGGGGGCGGGGATGATGTCCGAGGAGCTCGCGGGCAAGCAGCTACTGCTGGACTACGACGAGCAGGAGCAGGCCCGAGGAATCACCATAAACGCGGCCAACGCATCGATGGTGCATGAATACGAGGGGAGTGAATATCTCATCAATCTGATAGACACGCCTGGTCACGTCGATTTCGGCGGGGACGTCACCCGCGCGATGCGCGCGATCGATGGCGTGATAATCCTCGTATGCGCCGTCGAGGGAGTGATGCCGCAGACCGAGACGGTCATCAGGCAGGCGATGAAGGAGAAGGTGAAGCCCATCCTCTTCATAAACAAGGTCGACCGACTGATCAACGAGCTCAGGGTCGATGCGGAGGAGATGCAGAACAGGTTCCTCAAGATCATTGCGGAGGTCAACGAGAGGATCAAGAAGCTCGCCCCAGAGGAGTTCAAGGAGGAATGGGCGGTGAAGGTGGAGGACGGCAGCGTGGCCTTCGGTTCCGCCTTCTACAACTGGGCGATCTCGGCCCCCTTCATGAAGAGAAGCGGGATAACATTCAAGGACGCCTATGACTACTGCGCGAAGGAGGATCAGAAGACACTGGCAAAGGTCGCCCCCATACATCAGATCCTGCTGGACATGACGGTGACGCACATGCCCGACCCCGTCGATGCCCAGAAGATCAGAATACCACAGATCTGGCACGGGGACCTCGACTCGGACATCGGGAAGTCCATGTACAACTGCAGACGGGACGGCCCCGTGGCCTTCATGGTCACCAAGATAATCATGGACCCTCACGCAGGCGAGATATCCGTCGGCCGCCTCTTCAGCGGGAAGATGAAGAAGGGGCAGATCCTCCACATAACTGGAATGCCCAATCCGAACAGGGTGCAGACCGTCGCCCTTTCCGTCGGAGCGGACAGGATAACGGTGGATGAGATCGATGCCGGCAACATAGTCTGCGCCTCTGGGTTGAAGGACGCGGTGGCGGGCGCGACGGTCTCATCTCTGGAGGACATGGAGGCGTTCGAGAAGATCGTCCATTATTCGGAGCCTGTCGTCACGGTCGCCATCGAAGCGAAGCACACGAAGGACCTGCCCAAGCTGGTGGAGGTCCTACGGATCATATCAAAGGCCGATCCATCGATCCAGGTCGACATCAACCAGGAGACGGGAGAGCATCTCCTGTCAGGAATGGGAGAGCTCCATCTGGAGATAACCGAGTACAGGATAGTCAACGATCACGGCGTGGATATAACTTCCTCCGAGCCCATTGTCGTCTACCGGGAATCCATAGAGGGCAGGGGAGGAGCCTTCGAGGGGAAGTCCCCGAACAAGCACAACCGCTTCTACCTGGAGGTCGAGCCTCTCGAGGAGGAGGTGGTGAGGGCCATTCTCGACGGGGAGATCCAATCGGGCGGCAAGATAAAGCACGCCAAGGAACTTGCGAGGCAGCTCCAGGACATGGGGTGGGACAAGAAGCTGGCGAAGAACGTCTCGGTCATCCACAACACCAACATGTTCGTCAACGCGACCTCGGGGATCCAGTACCTGCACGAGACGATTGAGCTGTGCAATGATGCATTCACGGAGGCGATGGAAAAGGGTCCCCTCGGACAGGAGAGGTGTCAGGGGGTCAAAGTGAAGCTCGTCGACGCGAAGTTGCACGAGGACAGCATCCACAGAGGACCCGCTCAGGTCATTCCCGCCGTGAGATCGGCGATCTACGGAGCGATGTGCCAGGCGGGCAGACTCCTTCTGGAGCCCAAGCAGAAGGTGTTCATCAACGTCCCCCAGGACCTCCTCGGGAATGCTGTGAAGGAGATGCAGACGAGGAGAGCTGTCATCGAGGACATGGGCCAGGGGGAGGAAATGGCGAACATAGAGGCCAAGGCCCCCGTTGCAGAGATGTTCGGGTTCGCAACGGCGATAAGGAGCGCCACGACCGGCAGGGCCTTGTGGTCCACAGAGAACTCGGGATTCGAGAAGCTCCCGAAAGATCTCCAACCCGATGTTGTGAGACAGATTAGAATCAGAAAGGGGCTCAAGCCAGAGCCTTACGATGAGAGGTACTACTCCTCTTGAGAAGGAAAAAGAGATAAATAGAGAGAGGCATTAGGGAGACAACACAAAGGAGATATGAGTATGGCAGAAAAACCCCACTTGAACCTGGTGTTCATTGGCCATGTCGACCACGGAAAGTCCACTCTGGTCGGAAGACTGCTTCTGGATACGGAGTCGATAGAATCGCACGTAATCGAGAAGTACAGGAAGGAAGCGGAAGAGAAGGGAAAGGCGACGTTCGAGTTCGCGTGGGTCATGGACAAGCTCAAGGAAGAGCGAGAGAGGGGCTTGACCATAGATGTGGCCCACAAGAGGTTTGACACCGACAAGTACTACTTCACTATCATTGACGCACCTGGTCACAGGGACTTCGTCAAGAACATGATCACTGGTACGAGTCAGGCGGATGCCGCCGTCCTGGTCGTTTCGGTTCCGGATGGACCGCAGGCCCAGACGAAGGAGCACGTGTTCCTGGCAAGAACGCTCGGCGTGGAGCAGCTGATCGTTGCGATGAATAAGATGGACGCCACGAAGCCTGAGTACGACGAGAAGAGGTTCAACGAAGTGAAGGAGCAGGTAAGCACGCTTCTTAGGTCGGTCGGGTTCAAGGTGGACGAAATACCGTTCATACCCGTGAGCGCCTTCAAGGGCGATAACGCCATAAAGGCGTCTGGTAACCTTGGATGGTACAAGGGACCCACTATCCTCAAGTCGCTGGACCTGATCGTGCAGCCGGACAAGCCCACCAAGCTCCCGCTCAGATTGCCCATCCAGGACGTCTACACCATCACAGGGATAGGAACAGTACCGGTCGGAAGGGTGGAGACTGGTATCCTCTTGCCCGACATGAAGATATCGATGCAGCCAGCCGACAAGGCGGGTGAGGTGAAATCCATCGAGATGCACCACGAGATAATCCCAAAGGCGGAGCCTGGGGACAATGTAGGCTTCAACGTGAGAGGCATTGCGCGGACTGACATCAGGAGAGGAGATGTCGCTGGACCTGCGGACAATCCTCCAACGGTTGCCAAGACATTCACAGCCAGGATCATGGTGCTGAACCATCCTAGCGTCATAACGAAGGGCTACACTCCCGTCTTCCACTGCCACACCGCGCAGGTTGCGTGCACGTTCGAGGAGCTCACGGCGAAGCTCGACCCGAAGAGCGGCGAGACGACGGAGGAGAACCCAGAGTTCCTGAAGACAGGCGATGCGGCTATCGTCAAGGTGAGGCCGACGAAGCCGATGGTGATTGAGAAGACGAGCGAGTTCCCGCAGCTGGGGAGGTTTGCGATCAGAGATATGGGTCAGACCGTCGCTGCTGGCATGTGCATCGACGTGGAGAAGAAGTGATCCTATCTCCTCTCTTTCCATTTTCTGGTTTTTATGATGGCACAAAAAGTGAAGATTTTCTTGTATGGGGCTGACCGCAAGAAGATCGAGCAGGTCTGCCAGCAGATCAAGACCATCTCCCAGAAGACGGGGGTGGCGATGAGCGGTCCCATACCGCTCCCCACGAAGAAGATCGTCGTTCCGTGCAGGAAGAGCCCGGACGGGGAGGGATCCGAAACCTGGGATAGATGGGAGCTGAGAATCCACAAGAGGCTCGTCTTCCTCGACGCCGATGACAGAAGGGCCCTCATGCAGGTCATGAGGATTCCCTATCCAGACGGCGTGCACATAGAGATCGAGCTGAGGTCGTAGTTCACGCAGAACAGTATCCGCTTTTTTCTCAAAATCGCAAGGCGCCGAGCACTGCGAAAACATTCGAAAGGTCACCGCAATAACCAATGGGGGGCTACCAAACGAGTTGCAGAGGAGGGGCCTGCACTTTAACGCAGTACTCGACATTTGCTGGATGCGGTTGCCTTTCCGGCAGCTCCTCATTATAACTACATACGAACTACTATTAAACTCTATCTGCGTGACGGGAACCACTGCTGGGTCAGCTGTCCCCGCCCCAGATCGGACCTGCGGGAACCTGGAGAAAAGGTTTTTAAGCTGCCCTCGCACTAAAGCGCGAAAAGGGCCGGTAGATCAGTCTGGAAGATCGCCACGCTTGCAACGTGGAGGTCAGGGGTTCAAATCCCCTCCGGTCCATACCCTTGACGGTTCAGAACCCTTATCTAGTGGCACTTCTATACCCTATTTGATGGTCGGTAAGAGGGTGGAGAGACTGCTCGAGGACAAAGACGTGCGTCGATGGTTCGAGAACATGTCGAGGGGGGCCCAATCAACCGCTGACAACTACTTGCGTTGCGTAGGCAGGTTCTGCGAGAGGACAGGGACAGCGCCGAGAGAGCTAGTCAAGATGCCGAAGAAGAAGCGAGAGGACCTCATTCATGACTACGTCACGGAAAGGGAAGGCGAGGGAAAGGCAGGGAGCTACATTGAGTCAGAACTCAAGGCCGTGAAGTCGTGGCTTTCGTGGAATGATATCGCCATGAGCAGGAAGATCAAGGTCAAGGGAACAAGAAGCACCCCTTCACTTGCGGAGGAGAGGATTCCTGACCGGGAGGGTCTGAGAAATGTCCTCAATGCTGCCGACCCTAGAGCTCGCGTGGCGGTATCCTTAGTGGCATTCAGTGGACTACGGATACAGG
>JAJISE010000043.1 GCA_022848865.1 Candidatus Thermoplasmatota archaeon
GAACCAGTCCTAACAGGAACCATTTATGATAAGGGTCCCCGACGTCGGACAAGATTATTATGACAGGAAGCGCAAAGAAAGTGACCCCAATTCCAATCGACACGATGAACCATGCCAAAAGGAAATAGTAGATAATCTTCTCTCTCTTCTTCACTCAATGCCTCTCACAGGGAGCAAGAACCCAAGCGTATGAGAATGTTTTGGCGTGAACGTGTCGTACATCTTTTCGAAGTCTGTCGTTTATCCGTTGCCGGCAAAGGGGCGCGCGAATACCGGCCCACGCATATCTTTACTAATGCACCTACGCCGCCCCGACGATAGGGTTCTCAGCAGCTACTTGTAACGTAAGAACGCCCCGATCCCCCCCAAGGCCTCGAGGTCCGGATCCCGCGCCACGAATTCGAGTTGCGCTCCCCGTTGAGCGGCCTCCTTTATCGTCTTTTCCATCGCATCCATCTCGGAAACGGGCCTCTCACAGCTAGGGCACGTCGACCGATCACCCAATCCAAAGACCTTGCAGCGTTCGCATTTCCAGCCCCTGAGTTTCAACCCGCTTCTCACCAGTAGGACTTCGACCTTACCCGCCCGAACGGCCTTTGTCACTTCCTCCCAACCATGGGCCACAAGACCGTCCTTCAGGATTTCCGCGAGGAGGGCTTCCACATGGGCTCGGTCCTGGCGCCGTTCCTCTACAGCTGCCAGGCTCACGAAACGCCGGCGAATCTCTCCCTCAGGCACGTTCAGGTCAAGGTCCACAACCTCCGTGACCTTTCTTCGGATGTCCGGGGGCAAGGAGTCCAGGAACTGCAGCTTCGCAGTGCCCGGGCCCGCCAAGAATATCTGATCCGCAGGCTCGACCCGGAGGAGTTCCCGCAGGTCCCCCAAGACCTCCTGGTGAAAGATCCGAATCGCCTGACTTCGGAGACGCTGAAACCGCATTTGGGACATGCCACCCTTCTTGTGCTTTCCCAGCAGGTCCACCCCCTTCTTCTTTCGGGCCGTCACCCGGTCCGACGAGACCGCGAAGAGCCGCGCATTCTCGCTATCCAGGATGACCACTGCGATGGACTCCCAATCATCGCGAAGGCGTGCCAGGGGGCGAATGAAGGGAGACGTGTCCAGCACCAGTAGGTTCTTCAGGGGAACCGAGAGCCTGAAGGCCTCGAAGTATTCCTCCTTGGCGCACGAAAAGAGGACCAGCCCCTTCTGTTTTGGCTCAGGCGGGTTATCGGCCAAGTGGGCCCGCACCGAAGCCAGGTTTCTGTCGAAGTTTTCCAGAAGGCCCGGCTTCCCGGCCAGGGCCTCTCGGCAGGCTGTCTCTCGCATCCGCAAAAAGCGATTCACGCGGTTCTTCAGAAGGCGAGAACGGGACTTGGCAGCCCGCGCTGTACGCTTCCCGCCGGTTCCGCGTGTTAGGTCGATGTAGACGCTGAGGTACGTATCCTGTGATTCACGGTCGTAATGGGCGGAGAGGGCAACCAGGTCGATTCTCTTCAATCGATGTAGCAAGGCGGATCATCACGCTGGGCGTCTGACAACCCCACCCGTATATGAATCTTCTTGGCCCCTAAGCACCCGCCAACGATTATATACTTTTCAACCGTTTTCGACCCAATGAACCTCCGTCCTCTTGCCAGGAAGTACGCGCTCCAGAACGCCGTCCTCTATGACGGGCGCGCGGACGAGAAGGCGGTCATTGGCAAGATCATGGCGGAGGAGCCAGACCTCAGGTCCCGCTCGGCAGAGGTCATCGATGTCGTTCGCGAGACGGTCGAGGAGGTCAATTCCCTCCCGCCTGAGAAGCAAAGGGAAGAGCTCGCCGAGATCGACCCCTCTCTGCTGAAGAAAGAGAAAAAGGAGAAGGTGACCGAGCTCCCGGACCTGCCGAACGTCGAGGACGGCGTCGTCATGCGCCTGGCGCCCTACCCCTCGGGTGCGCTACACATCGGCCACACGCGGATGGCTCTCCTCAACGACGAGTACGTGAAGAAGTACGACGGCAAGCTCCTGCTGGTCTTCGACGACACGATAGGCTCCGAGGAGAAGGTCCCCGTCGCCGAGGCCTACGACCTCATCAGGGAGGGCCTGGACTGGCTGGGCGTGGACTGTCACGAGGTCATCTACAAGTCGGACAGGATGCACATCTTCTACGAGTGGGGGGAGAAGCTAATCAAGGGCGGTCACGCCTACGTCTGCGAGTGCCCCGCCGAGGTCCTGAGGGCGCTCCGCGAGAAGGGAGAGGAGTGCGAGCACCGCAATTCGCCGGTCGCCGACAACGTGGAGAAGTGGTTCAGGATGCTCGACGGCTACTACGGCGAGGGCGAGGCAGTGGTCCGCCTGAAGACGGACATGAAGCATCCCAACCCGGCCTTCCGGGACCGCGTCCTCTTCAGGATTCGCAATAGAGTGCACCCCAGGACCGGTGACAGGTTCAAGGTGTGGCCCCTGCTGGAGTTCTCCTGGGCGATCGACGATCACCTCCTCGGAGTCACACACATACTGCGCGGGAAGGACCTCATCATCGAGGACGAGATGGAGAAGTACCTGTGGGACATCTTCGGCCTCCCGCACAGGGAGTTCGTCCACTACGGCATGCTGCGCCTGAAGGAGATGAAGCTGAGCAAGAGCAAGATGAGCCGCGAGATAGAGCGGGGCGTCTACTCAGGAGTGCACGACCCGCGGACATGGACGCTCCAGTCGCTGATGAGAAGGGGGATCGACCCGCAGGCCGTGCGGAACTTCACCCTCGGCTTCGGCGTCAGCCTCACGGACGCGGAGGTGGCGGCGGACAATCTGTACGCGGAGAACCGCAAGCTGATAGACGGGCGGGCGAACAGGTACTTCTTCGTGCCCGATCCCGTGGAGGTACATCTCGTGGGCAAGCCCGACGATCTGGAGGTGGTCCACGCGCCTCTTCACCCCGACGTCGAGGAAAGGGGCACGCGCTCCCTTGACGTCTCGCGGGGCGTGGTATTCGTGGCCAAGGAGGACTTCGACGCCCATGCCGGCAAGGAGGTCAGGCTGAAGGACTTCTGCAACGTGATTCTAGGTGAGCAGGCCGAGTTCACGTCGCTCGAAGTGAAGGACATCCCCAAGATCCAATGGTCGGATGCGGAGGTTCCGGTGATGGTCGTAATGCCGGACGGGAGCGTGCTCGAGGGCTTTGGCGAGTCAGGCCTTGAGGGTGTCAGCTCGGGCGACGTGATCCAGTTCGAGCGGATTGGCTTCGCTAGGATCGAGAAAGGTGTAGGCGGGATTACCGCCTACTTTGCACATCGATAGTTTTCCAGCCGCTACTGGACCATCTCGGTCTCGCCGCAGGAGGGGCACATGACCTCCAGCGGTCTCTTCGACGTCGTGAGCTCGATAGGCGCACCGCAAGCCTTGCAGTTGATTAGCATCGGGCTCGCACTCGCCTCTTCCACAGGAGCGGGTTCCGGCTCGGGCTCTGGTGTAGGCTCCTTTGCTGGCGGTGCCGCGGGCTTTGGCGACCTTCCCCGCCTGAACACGAGAACGAACAGTATGATCACGAGTATGAGCAGTATCAGGGATATCATTGGCATGTCGGCGAGCTTGGCCCATTCGAAGGGGTTCAGTCCCGACCTGACGTATATGGTCTCGACCGCGGTGGCTGTGCCCCCATCGCTCACGCCGAACATCTGGTGTCCCTCGTCAATGCCGTCGGGTATCTTGTACTTCAGCGTTCCCTTGGCGTTCGTCGTCTGCTTGTTGTACATCGGCCCGTTAATCAGTCCGTACTCTATGTTGAACGTCCCTGGAAGTGTGGAGTCGCCCCTGGCCTTGATCTCGTAGGTTATCGTCATCGTGTCCCCTGGCGAGTAGGCCTCCTTGTCGAACTCGAAGCTCATGAAGAAGCCCGCCAGCAGTCGGGACAGGTCCGAACCTCCCACGACGTAGCCCTCATCGATGGCAGTGACTCTGAACCTGTACGAGTCTGCTGGTATGGCCGGTATTTCGAATTGGAAGTCTTCGGTTCCCGCGGGACCAGACTCAATCGGCAGTCCTGCGGCCTCGATAGTGTAGAAGAACTCAGGGCTCGTCATCACGTTGGTGACGAGCTCGAAGGAGACCGTTATCGTGTCTCCCGCTTCATACTCCTTCTTGTCCGCATCGACCAGAAGGTGTCCGTACACGACTTGCACGGCGTCAGAATCCCAATCCTCGTATCCTTCGGTGTTCTTCGCGTCGACTCGGAAGTACAGATTGCCCGAGAGGTCATCCGGAATCACCCACTGCAGTTCGTTGTCGGGCTGTATCGTCCAATAGATCAGGTCTCCTGCCCACCAGCCGTCGCGAATCCAGAAGCGATATGAGATGTCGGCGGTCGTCGTGCCGCTCGTCTGAACCCTGGCCGTGGCGGTTATCGTCTCGCCCGTCAGGTATATGTTCTTGTCGAACTTGAGGGTCACTTCCAGGTCTCCGATCGCTTCCACTTCCACTGTGAACAGCACGATATCGGAAACCGTTACGTCTTCCAGTCGAACCTCGGCCTCCACTTCGAACTCGGTCTCATCAGCTATGTTCGTATCGAGCGTGAAGATGTGAGTCACGGTCCCATCGGTCTTCGTCAGCAGATCGTCCGCTCCGTATGAGGCGACCACGTCACCGTCTTCCCTAACGATGATGTCCACCTCGGCACCCGCTACTCGCTCCCCATTGATATCGACCGACACGTCCACCCGCACAGATTCTCCGGGGGCGTAGACTGCCGGCGGAGCCTTGTCCAAGTTGACATTGACGTCCAAGGTCACAACCTCGAAGTTATCAGCCAGGGGAATCGTGTGATCGGGTGTGGCGGAATCCGTATCATTTAGCCAGAAGTAGACAGTGAACCATCCCGGGGAGGTTCCCGTCCCGAGGTCGAACGAGAACGTGCCCACGGCATCGCCCGGGTCGTTTATCGTTATGTCATTACTGGCAATCTCGGTATCCGTTGCAACCTCTATGGCGATCCAATCGATGTTTCCGTCCGTCACAGGACCGTGGTCCATTATGTACCAGCACATGTAGTGGGTCGTCACCCTCTCTCCGCCGATGTAGTTGTCCCTCTCGACCTCCATGTCAGCATCGAAGAGGACCACCCAATATATGTAGTCCAACAACCAGTAGTGCTGTGTTTGGTCTTCGTTCCAGACCTCGATTACATAAGCTTCTATGCCTGCAGCGGATCCGGGGATCTCGTAGCTGAGTACGATCTCCTCACTGCTCGGGACCGTTCTGTCATTCCACTCCCTCTTCTGGACTGGAGTTCCCGACGGATCGTAGAACAACAGTATGTCATAGACGTCGTCCTCCACACCCTCGATGTGTATGCTGATCGTCTCATCGGGGACGAACTGCGTGTTGCTGTGCGTGAAAGGGCTCTCCTCTATCCAGAGGGCAGTCGGCTGCGCCATGGCCCCAGGGCTCCATGCACAGAAAGCCATGCTCACCAATACAAATACCAATAGGGCAACAATACCTTTCTTCATTTTACACCCTCACTGTCGATTTTCAAGTGATTTCCCATATCCCTTCTGCCCTTCTCAGGGCTGCGACAAAATAAACCTGCACTATATAAATATTGTTGTATCAGTGCTGGGGCTTGGAGTTGAGGACCCTGAAGGCCTCATCCTTCAGCTTCATGGCCTCGGACTTGGACCCGTTGGCCAGCTTCATGTCGCTGAGCCGGAAGAGCCTGTCCGCCAGAGCCTGGCGGTCGTCCGAGTCGCGGAGCAGCACGACGCTCTTCTCCATGTAGCTCATGGCCTTGTCCGGCTTCTTCCTCGTGCTGAGTATGTTGGCCATTGTCATGTAGACGGAGCTCGTAACCTCCGGGTCCTCGAGGCCGGATGCGATCTCCAGCGACCTCTCGCAGAGCTCCGAGGCCCGCTCGGGGTCGTCGAGCTCCAGGAGCACGTTGGCGTGGTTGCACATTGCCAGGCACTCGATCCTCATCTGCCCGTCCTCATGGGCCAGGGCGACGCTCTGACCGAGCCTCTCGTCGGCATCCTCCAGCTTGTTCATCCTCATCAGGACGGTTCCCAGGTGGTTCAGGATCTCGGCCTCCTCCTTCTGGCTGCCCCGGCTCATCTCCAGGCTCTTCTCGAGGCTCTTCCGTGAGGCGAAGAGCTGGCCTTTCCGCAGCTGCGCGATCCCCAACAGCTTCAGCGTGTCCGACAGCTCCTCCTCTTTCCCCGTCCCGGAGTAGCGGCTCTGGCTCATCCTGAGCTGCTTCACCGCCTCGCCGTAGTTCCCCTTCTGGATGTTCAGCATGCCGAGCCCGCGGTAGGCGTTGGCCTCCCCGAGCGCGTTGTCCGCCTTCCTGGAGAAGTGCAGCGCCCGCTCGAAGAACTCCTCCGAGCTGGTGAAGTCCTCGACGTCCGCCGCGAGCGTCCCGATGCGGATGGCCGACTCCATCTTGTCGATCGGCCCGCCGAGCTCCCCGGCCTTCTCGTAGAGGTCCAGCGCCCGCTCGGTCCTGCCCAGGGCCTCGCTGATCCTCGCCTGTATCATCGTGAGGAGCGGGTCGTCCTCGTGGTCCTTCTGCAGCTCCTCGATGATCCCCGCGATCTCGTCGCTCAGCCCGCGGGATATGAACTCCACCGCCCTCTTCTTCACCAGCCGCAGGGCCTCCGGCCTCCTTCCCGCCCGGACGAGGTGGTAGAGCCTCTGGAAGTCCTCCTCTCTCTTGAGGTATATGTCCGCGGCGGTGCTGTGGTATCTCCTGAGCCGTTTCTTGTCCTCTCTCAGCCCCTTCAGGACGAACTCCTTGACGATCTCGTGCATCCCGAAGTTCTCGCCGTCCTCGAGCAGGATGGACCTCTCGACGAGGTCCTCGATGGTCTTCTGGCTGACGGGACCGAGGGCCTCCGGCGGGAAGCTCTCCCTGAAGACCGCGCACCTGGCCAGGACCTCTTCCTCGTCATCTGTCAGCTCGGGGACTATCGCCTCGTGCACGTACGTCAGGTGGTCCTCCCTCGCTTCCTTCGTCTCGGACAGCCTGTCCGCGGAGACGAGGAGCAGCTGCATCGGGTGCCCCTCGGTGAGAGAGTAGATGCCCTCGAACGCCTCGTCGTCAAGCGGCCCGTGGTGGCCCTCTAGGAGCTCTCTGGCGGCTTGGCTGTCCAGCCCGCCCAGGCTGAACTCCGCGACCGTTCCCTTGACGGTAATGTCCGCCCGGTTGTAGAAGGAGGGCTTCCTCCTGCTCACGGCTATGATCTTGACCGCCCAGTTCTCACTCATGTCCATCAGCGCGGACAGGAAGGACTGGACGTGCTCGGACTTGTGGCAGTCGTCGAAGACCAGCAGACCGCTCCGCAGGTCCTCCCGCAGAACGAGCGCGAGCTCCCTCGGGTCGGGCTGGAACGTCTTGGCGTACCGGAACATGCGGTCCTTCCCCTGCTCCTTCAGGAATGATGCCAGCGCCCTCATTATCGTGCTGGGCGAGTCCCACTCGTGGGTCCTGTGGAAGAAGGACGCGCCATTGTACTCGGAGGCGATTTTGGCGGCAAGCGAGGTCTTCCCGACGCCCGTGACGCCCATGAGGGAGATCAGGAGCGGTCTGCGCACGTCCGGAGTGGATCTCTTCAGCAGTCTTGAGAGATTCTCGACCTCCTTCTCCCGACCGAAGAACCTCTCTGGAAGCGGGAAGGGCCTGCTCGGCGGGAGCCGCTTGAGGAGGCTGAGGTCGACGAGGTCCGTTACGACGATCTCCTCCAGTGCCCTGGACGCGGACAGGCCGATATCCCGACGCATCCTCTCGAGGGCTTCCTTGCCACTCATCTGGACCTCGCTTCCGTCCAAGTCCTTCAGCGTGACCTCCTTCTTCAGGATGGCTTCCCTCATCTCGTTGGCAAGGTCCTTGCCCTTCTCGGTGAGGAAGTAGGACATCATCTTCTGCTTGGAGGCCGTTATCCTTCTGCGGTCTTCCTCGACGTACCCTTCCTTCACGAGCCTCTTGACCTCGAACGACACGCCGGCTCGGGTCGCACCTATTGATTTCGCAATCCCCTTCTGCGTCACTTCCGGGGGTAGGTAGTAGGAATCCTTCTCACGGCAGTATTCTCTGAGATGAAGGACTATCCTGTCCGATATCGTAGTCTTGGACAAACCTCAACCCCCTTTCAGTACTGAATGGTCTGACGCATTTTAAACCTATTCGGTAAAGGGAAATGTTCGAAGGAGCCGGAAAAACCGGGGTCGCCTACTCCTCCTCGTCCTCGTCTTCTTCATCGGGGGGCTCCTCGAGCCCGAGAAGGGCGGGCAGCCCCTCCAGGTCCGGGACCTCCAGAGCCGGCTTCGTGGGCGCAGAACCGAGCCTCTCCTTCTCCCTGTTGACCCAGATCGCCGCTATCCCGGAGTTGACCGCGCCGACGACGTCCATGTCCAGCGAATCACCGAGGTGCACGGCCTCCCTGGGCTTGACCCCCATCTTCTTGAGCGCCGCCGTGAATATCTTCTTGGCGGGCTTGTAGGATTTCGTGCTCTCGGACGTGATGACCTCGTCGAACACGAGGCCGTTGGAATCCAGGGACGCGGTCAGGAAATCATCGTCGGCGTTGGAGATGACGCACTTCGGGACCTCCTCAAGCAGGTCGAGTATCCTGTTCACCTCCGGGTAGACGTCGGCGTAGCACCATCTCTGGTGCAGGCTCTCCGTGTATGCGAGCGGGTCCGCCTTCACCTTGTGGGCCTTGAACATCTTCCCGAGGCTGATCTCGTTGGCCTCCTTCATCGTGTGGAAGTCCTTGTTGAGAACGTTCCAGAACTCCTCCGACCATTTGTCGAGGAACTCCTCTCCCTCTACCTTCAGCTCGTATTCCTTCACGATGTCGTCGGCGACTTCGAGGAGGGTGTACTTGATGTTCTCCAGGATGGTCCCGTGCGCATCGAAGAACAGAACGCTAATCTCCATGGGACCTCCCCGCGTGCTCGCACATGTCCCCGAGGGGGCATGAGGCGCACTCTGGCTTCCTCCTGCAATGGTTCTTCCCCAGTTGCACCATCAAGGCGTGGAACTCCCGATAGGTTTTCAAGTCTTTCGGTATGATTCTCTGGAAATGGAATTGTATTTCGTCGTACTCGTCGAGGTCGAACAGGCCCGATCTGTTCCCTATTCTCCTCGTATAGGCGTCGACGACGAAGTACAGCTTGTCGCTCGCATAGCACAGGATCGAGTCCGCGGTCTCGGGACCGATCCCGTCCAGGGTCAGGAGCTCCTCCCTCAGCGAGTCCCCGGGTTTCTCCAGGAAGGAATCCACGTCCCCGTAGTTGTCGCGGATGTACGAGGCCATCGCCTTCAGTCGCAAGGGCTTGGTCCTGGGGAACCCGCACGGGGCGGTGAGGGACGCGATCTGGCCCGTATCGGCCTGCGCAAGCGCATCCAGGCCCATCAATCCAGCCCCTTTGAGGTTCTCGATGGACCTCTCCACGTTCTTCCAGGCGGTCTGCTGTGTGAGGATCGCGCCAACGATGACCTCGAAGGCGGTCTCGGCGGGCCACCAGTCCTGCGGGCCGAAGTCATCCAGCAGCTTGTGATAGACTTCCATCAGCCTTTGCATTCAATGTGAATATGTCCGTGCGACTTCAATATTGCGGGTCTCGGGTTCCCGTGTACGGAAAACTTGAATACGGGGCCCGCGATAACGCTGCGGGGAGACGATTTGGAGATTGCCGCCGTCATCATGGACTGGTATGGGGTCATCGGCGACCGGGAGGAGACGTCCAAGAAGTATCGGACGGTCTACGCGTCCCTTCTGAGGTCCCGCTACGGCGGCTCCTTCGGGCGGTGGGTCAAGGCACACGACCTGGCATTCGAGTGGTACGTCACGGAGTGGCAGAGGCTGTACGAGAAGCACCGCAACGGCTCCGCGTTCGAGAAGGACCTTGAAGCGAAGACAGTGAAGATGGCGTTCAAGGAGGCCGGACTGCACATCGAGAACGGAGAGGCGTTCCGCATCTCGACCGAGCTGGAGTACGATATCGCTTCCCGGCTTGGATCCGTCTATCCCGACGTCGCCTCGTCGCTCGAGAAGATCAGTGAGATGCCGATCGACCTCTACATCGCCTCGAACGTGTCCTCGGACCATCTCAGGGGCCTTCTTGTAAGCTCGGGTCTGAAGGACACGTTCCTGAAAAGGCTGACCCCCGATGAGATGGGTGCGCGGAAGTCCGACGAAGTGTTCTGGAAGGAGGCCTTCAAGGAGTTGGGACTGCCCCCAGACGGATGTCTCGTCGTTGATGACGCCAGTGCCAGCTTGAAGCAGGCGAAGGACATGGGCGCCGCCACGGTCTGCCTGCAACGAAAGGCCCCGCACAAACCCTGCGCGATAAAAGGCTTCAAACCCGACTTCACGATCGGGTCGCTGAAAGAACTTCCGCTGATAGTCAGAAAAGGACTGGGGTCGAAGGACTAGATCCTCGCTTCGCTCTGGAGGACCTCTCTTATCTTCTTCGCGGCGCCGTCGACAGCTTGGAAGACATTATCATCGCCCTCATTGCCCATCGCGACGAGGAGTGCCTTCTTCGACAGTCCGATGGCGACGAGGGTTCCGTTCTCCGACTGCACGATGACCCGCTTGGGCGTTCCCCTGCTGAGCCCTGTGTACACGACCTCGGAGGCTCCAAGGAGCGTCGCCGAGAGGGTCGCGAACGTCTCAACGTGAACCTCGTCAGGGATGTTCCAGGCTATCGGAACGCCGCTCCTCGAGACAATGGCCGAGATATCGACATTGTGGTCGGAGCTCAGCTCGTTCAGAATACTTTTGAGGTCATCAACCGTTGACAATCAATCACCCAGCGTCCTGAAGGAGAAATTCGTGTGAATATATAAGAATGATGTTGTCCTTCTCAGGACCGATACTGTTCTCGCGAGGGGTCGGAAGAACGCCGAGACAAACTATAATTACGTTGTTCAGGATAGGCTCCTTATGCCCATGAAGAAGGGTGCTAGGGTCGCCATCGAGAGCGCCCTGAGCATCCAGAGGGGAGAGTCCGTTCTCATCGTCACGGACACCGGAAAGGAGAAGATAGCCGAGGCACTCTTCGACGGCGTCGCCGAGGTGGGTGCCGAACCCGTGATCGTGAAGATGCTCCCGCGAAAGAGGCACGGCGAGGAACCGCCCAAGGCCATCGCCAACATGATGCTGGACGCACACGTCGTAATCGGCGTCACGACATTCTCGTTCTCTCACACCCAGGCCAGGAGGAACGCGTCCAGGGCCGGAGCGAGAATAGCCACCATGCCGGGCATCACGGAGGACATGATGAGCGACGGCGCCATGCTCGCCGACTACCGCGAGGTCGAGAGAACCATGCGGAGGCTCTACAGGAAGCTGAGGGGTGCGAAGAGGATCGAGATCTTCTCCGATATCGGTACGGACATCACCCTGAGGACCGCGAGGAGGGACTGGATCACGGACGACACGGGCATCTGTCACAAGAAGGGGGCATTCACGAACCTTCCGGCGGGGGAGCTCTTCATCGCTCCCGTCGAGGGAAGCGCGGAGGGAAAGCTGGTCGTGGACGGGGCCTTCCACGACGTGCTCAAGAATCCCGCGACGATATGGGTCAAGGAGGGGATCGCGACCCGGATAACCGGGGCGAAGTCCGCGGTGGCGGAGATGAACAAGGGTGGAAGGGACGGCAGGCTGGTCTGCGAGTTCGGGATGGGGCTGAACCCGAGGGCGAGGCTGATAGGCAACTTCCTGGAGGACGACAAGGTGCTGGGGACGGCGCACGTCGCCTTCGGGGACAACAGCACGTTCGGCGGCAGGATAAAGTGCGGTGTGCATGTGGACGCCATCATGCGAAAGCCGAGGGTGATAATCGACAACAGGCTTGTCCTCGAGGACGGCGAGCTGAAGATCTAGAGGACGATGTCCAGGTCCGCACCGCAGGAGGCGCACTTATCCCCGTCGAGGTTCGTCTCTCCGATGCTGAACCCCCACCTCTCTATCAGCATGGCACTGCATTCGGGGCAGTACGTGTTCTCCCGCGGGTCGTGCGGTATGTTTCCCACGTAGACGTACTTCAGGCCCTCCGACCGGGCTATCTCGAAGGACTCGTCCAGCGTATCCATCGGGGTCCTCTTCCTGTCCTTCATCTTGTAGTCCGGATGGAACCTTGAGAGGTGCACGGGCGTCCTCTCCCCGAGGTTCTCGACGACCCACCGGCAGAACTCCCTCGTCTCCTCGGGGCTGTCATTCTCGTCCGGCACGATGAGCTTGGTGAGCTCGAGGTGAATCCCGAGCTCCTTCGCCAGGATGCACGTGTCGAGCACGGGCTGGAGCCTACCCTTGCAGAGCTTCCTGTAGAATTCCTCCGTGAACGCCTTGATGTCCACGTTCATGGCGTCCAGGTACTCCGCTAGCTCCCTGAGCGGGTCCTCGTTGATGTACCCGTTGGTGACGTAGACGGAGTAAAGCCCGGCCTCCTTCACCAGCTTGCTCGCGTCGTACGCGAACTCGTGCCATATGGTCGGCTCGTTGTAGGTCCACGCGACGCCGCTGGACCCGTACCTCTCGACGAGCGGGAGGACGTCCTCGGGAGCGATGTCCCTCATGGGGATCGTCCCGTACTTCACCTGCGATATCGTGTAGTTCTGGCAGAAGGTGCACTTCATGTTGCACCCGACCGTTCCGAAGGAGAGAGCGCTCGTCCCCGGGTGGAAGTGATAGAGGGGCTTCTTCTCTATCGGGTCGTTGGCAACGGAGGATGCCTTCCCGTAGATGAGCGTGAAGAGCTTCCCGCCCTTGTTCTCCCGGACCCTGCAGAGGCCCAGCTTGCCGTTGCTTATCTTGCAGGAAACAGGGCACAGGAGGCACTGGACCTTCGAGTCCCCCAGGTCCTTCCAGAACCTCGCTTCTCTCACTGCGTCATTCGATTTATGAAGCAAACCTCCGTGCCGGATGCCCTTCACCAGCGAATAATACGGAAGGTCAGTATTTAAAGGATTTGCGGGCCGCCAGCGAGAGGTGTTCCCAGCCCCTGTTGGGGAGCGGACGCTTCTCCCCGCCAATCTCGAGGACGTTCTCCCCGGACTCGACGACCTCGCCCATCCGCCAGAGACCTGAACCCGCCCGCTCAAGCGTCTGCCGCACGTCCTCCAGGCCGTCCTTTCTGACGGTGAAGACGAGCTCGTAGTCCCCGCCGAAGTAGAGGACGAGGTCCTCCTGCGGGATGTCTGGGAACGCGGTCAGGTCCTGCGACTTGGGTATCTCTTCGTATGCGATCTTGAAGTGCGAGCCTCCGAGCTCGGTCATCTGGTGGAGGGAAGAAGCGAGCCCGTCGGAGATGTCCATGCACGCGGTCACAGAACCCGCCGAGGAGAGGGCCATGCCCTCCCCCACCCTTGGGCGGGGAGCGAGGAGAGCGGATATGGAATCATCCAGGTTCAGTCCCCTCTTCAGGGCGAAGTAGCCGCACGCCGCCCGCCCCAGAGGGCCTGTCACACAGACCTGATCGCCGACCCGCGAGCCGCTCCTGAGGAGTATGTCCTCCTTCGGGACCGTCCCTATCGCCGTTCCCGAGAGCGTGAACTCCTCACTCTCCTTGGTGTCCCCGCCAAGGATCTCCGTTCCGTACTCGGAGCAGCACTTCTCCATGCCGAGGACGCACTTCTCAAGGTCCTCGTATTCCATCTCCCTGGGCAGCCCGAGGGCGACGAGAAATCCGAGCGGTTCC
Organism: Candidatus Thermoplasmatota archaeon; assembly: GCA_022848865.1. Lineage (NCBI taxonomy): Archaea > Methanobacteriati > Thermoplasmatota > Thermoplasmatota archaeon. The sequence continues at coordinate 13,687 of JAJISE010000043.1, forward strand.
CCGCCCATCGCGGCGATATCGCTGAGATTGATGGCGGTGACGTACCACCCCGTCTGGAACGGGGTCATCGGCTCCGGGATGTGGGTCTTCCTCACCATCAGGTCCGTCGTGACGAGCAGGTACGAATCGCCAAGCGGGATGGCAGCAGTGTCGTCCCCCAGTCCTATGCCCCGTTCGGCCTCACCGAGGAGGTCCTTGATGCGCCGAATGATCTCCCTCTCTCCCAGATCCTCGAGCTTGGCGGGCATCCTGTGATTAATGGGTCGCTACGATAAAAAGGTGTTCGGTTCCTCGAGCGGGATTGCTGACCCGAAAAAAGTTTAAATGTCGCAATCGGTATGCGAAGCCCAAGCGGGTGTAGTGTAGCCTGGTATCACTTGAGCTTGCCAAGCTCATAACCCGGGTTCAAATCCCGGCGCCCGCATCGATTCGAGGTCCGCTCGGTGTCTCAGAAATCCTCTCTGATGACATCCAGCGCATCACTGCCGAACAGCTTCACGAGCATGGGCACTTCGAGACAGTGTTCTCTCAAGAGCTCGGGGTCCGTCAGCACATCCGCCGTCTTGCCGTCCGCAACGACCCTGCCGTTGTCCAGGAGTATGGCCCTGTCGCATATCCCGAGGAGCATCTCGATGTCATGCGAGGCGATCAGTTTCGTCGCTCGGAGCCCCTTCAACATCTCGATCATCCTCCTCCTCGCCAGCGGGTCCAGGTTGGACGTCGGCTCGTCGAGCAGGATGATCTCGGGCCCCATCGAGAGGACCGTCGCGACGGACACCTTCTTCTTCTCTCCGAGGCTCAAGTGGTGCGGGCATCTGTCCTCGTAGCCGTTCAGACCGACCTCCGTCAACGCCCATCTCACCCTCTCGCGGACCTGCTCCTCTGGAAGGCCCATGTTGATCGGGCCGAAGGCGATGTCATCGAAGACGGTCGACATGAAGAGCTGGTCCTCCGGGTCCTGGAACACCAGCCCGACGCGCTTTCTGATGCTCCCGACGTTCCTCCTCTCCAGCGGCATCCCCAGGATCTCGATGGACCCGTCCTGCTTGCTCAAGATGCCATTCAGGTGCAGCAGCAGAGTGGACTTGCCCGCGCCGTTCGGTCCGACCAGAGCCACGCTGTCGCCGTTGGATATATCGAAGGAGACATCTTCCAGGGCGCTCGTTCCGTCCGAGTACCTGTAGCTCAGGTTCCTAACCACGACCGGGTTGCCGTTGTTCTTCATTCAGGTCCCTCCCACGTAGATCGAGCTCGTGAAGGCGGCCACGTGTAGCAGGACCGCCACGGCGACTATCGAGACGGCCTTCGCCCAGTCCTTCGAGTTGATCTCGAACTCCCTCAGCGTCTCCATCGTGCCGTTGTATCCCCTGGAGACCATCGCGTCGAATATCCGTCCGCCCCTCTCGTAGCTGCGCACGAGCAACATGCCGATGGCGTTGCCCAGGTTCTTCAAGCCGAGGACGCTCGTCCTTCTCCCGTAACCGCGGGATTCGATGGACCTCAGCGTTCTCTGGATCTCGTTCAGCAGCACGAATATGTAGCGGTACGTCAACGTGATCATCTGCACGAGCCTGTTGGGCATGTGGAGCTTCTCGAGGGCCTTGATGAAGTTGACGAACTTCATCGTCGCCAGCATCGGAAAGATCAGCAGGACGACCGAGAAGGCCTTGAGGGAAATCACAAGGGCCTGCAGGAGGCCCTCCTTCGTGAACGTCAGAACGCCCACGCTGAAAAGGGCCGTCCCGCTGACGGAGAACGGCAGGACGATCACGACCGCGAGGACGAAGAGGGCCACCCATTTCAGGCGCCCAATGACGAACAGCAGCGGGATCCTCGAGACGAGGACCAGAGCAACGGCCAGGAGGAGCCCGGCAACCAGTATCCTGATGTCGTTGAGCAGCACTATCGAGAACATGAGGACGAGCACGGACACGAACTTGGCCCTGGGGTCAAAGCTGTGGAACGGGGACTCCAGGTATGCGTATTCGTCGATATCGAAATGGCTCATGCTTCCTCATCCGCTCCTTCTTTCTTCCTCAATCTCCACGTCGCGTAGAAACTGGCTATCCCCGCCAGCCCGAGGAGGTATCCAAGGCCCGCGATCGCCGCTTGATAGGACGGCACCTCATCATCTGAGCTTCCGACCCCGGTGCCCAAGGTCACCTCGGCCTTGTGACCGGTCTGCTCCACCTCGATGACCAGATACTCCACGTCCACGTTCTTCACCTCAAAGGTGAACCTTCCGTCGTCGTCCGTCTTGTTGGTCAGGTAGACGTCCCCGTTCGGCAGGTACACGGTCACGTCGCCGTTCCTCACCGGTGTGCCGTCTCCGTAGTAGGCCTCTATCTCGACCTCCTGCGACGTCACGTCCACGTAGATCCTGTGGGCGCTCACCGTTCCCGCTACGCTGGCAACGAGAAGCACGGTCAAAATGCTGGCACACGCGAATACACGTCGCATTCTCATTCTCTCACTCCCGCGAGCATCTCAGGTT
>JAJISE010000044.1:0-240 GCA_022848865.1 Candidatus Thermoplasmatota archaeon
TGAATAGCGGGATCTGCAGGCTCATTTGCAGGAAGAGCGGGTCCGTCTGGGCCGCCTCGAGGTACAGGATCATGTTGAACGTCCTCGCTCCGTCTGCGGTGAAGTCCCCTGAGCTGAGATAGAGGGCGAAGATTCCGAGAAGCATTATCACGCTGCCCACGTGCGTGTATACGAGGAACTTGATGGACGCGTAGTGGCGGTTCGGTCCTCCCCATATGGCGATGAAGAAGTACATGGGTA
>JAJISE010000044.1:250-15425 GCA_022848865.1 Candidatus Thermoplasmatota archaeon
TCCCAGAAGACGAAGAAGAGGAACAGGTCGAGCGAGATGAAGACGCCCGTTATCGCCAACCCGATGAGAAGGATGAGACCGAAGAACTGGTGCGGGCGCTCCTCCTTCTTCCACGAGTATATCAACCCCATCAGCACGAGCAGCTGCGTGAGGAAGACGAGCGGGGCGGACAGCCCGTCCACGCCCACGATGTAGTTGAGCCCAAGGCTCGGGGCCCACGAGTACATCTCGAACGCGAAGAACCTGCCAGTGGAATCGGGTCCGAATGCGATGAAGCTGTCGGGCAGGAAGTGGAGAACGAGGATGGACGAGAGAACGAGACTTATGAGGGCGGAGATCACGGAGACCCACTTCGCGTAGCGCTTCCCGCCTGCGATGGTCAGCACCGTCCCGATAAGGGGAACGATGAGCAGCAGGCTGAGTATCGGGAACTGCACGTCACCAACCTCCCGACAAGTAGATCAGCATTATGAGGGCGACCGCGAACATCCCCATCACCATCACCGCCAGGTAGACCTGTATCTGTCCCGTCTGCCTTGCCCTAGCTCGATAGCTTGAGCCTGTGATTGCGTACGCGATGCCGTCCACCGCTCCGTCGACGCCCTTCCTGTCGACCGCGTCCGATCCCCTAGCCATGAGGAGACCGAGCTTGGCGGACCCGTTGACGACGCCGTCGATGACGTTGCGGTCGAACCAGTCCGCGGCACGAGCGATGCCCATTCCGACGTGAAGCGCGAAGCCACGGTATGCGGCGTCCAGGTAGTACCTGTTCTGGAGGAGCTTCTGCATTCCCCGCCCGACGGACGTGGAGACGAAGATCTCCGACGAGACCCTCTGCTTGTTGTAGACGACGTGAGCGAGCCCTATGCCTGCCACCGCCGCGAAGAGCGTGATGTACGTCAGCGGGCTGGTGAATATCTCCGTCAGGAGCTCCATCGTGCCCTCATGGACGGTGCCTCCGTAAGTGATCAGATGACCGAAGCCCCCGATCACGAGCGCGAGCATTCCCGAGATGAGGGCGAATACCGCGAGGGCTATGAGCGGGTAGGTCATCACGCGCGGCGACTCGTGCGGATGTATGTCCCCGCGGGTCTTCCCGGCGAACGTCATGAACCATAATCGGAACGCGTAGAACGCCGTCAGGAAGGCGGTTATGACGCCCGCGACCCAGATGAATGTGAAGATCGCGCCGTATGTCTCGCCCGCGACGAAGACCTCGTGCAGGATCGCGTCCTTGCTCCAGAAACCGCTGAACGGCGGGATGCCAGATAGAGCTAACGCTCCGAAGAGCATAGTTATCGACGTAATCTTCATCTTGGAATGTAGCCCGCCCATGACGCGCATGTCGTTGCTCCCGACCGCGTGGATGACCGACCCCGCTGCGAGGAACAGCAGTGCCTTGAAGAAGGCGTGGTTCATCAGGTGATACATGGAAGCGGTGAACCCGTGCGAAGCATGCCCGACATCGTACAGGAGAGCTGCAGCTCCCAGACCTAAGATCATGTAGCCTATCTGGCTGATCGTCGAGTAGGCGAGAACTCGTTTGATGTCGAACGCCACGAGAGCCATGGATGCCGCGAAAATGGCGGTGAAACCTCCTATGCAGATTACTGTGATCGAAGCTATGTCAGAGGCCGCCACGAGCGGGAAGCTCCTTGCAACAAGGAAGACGCCGGCCTTCACCATCGTGGCGGCGTGTATGAGGGCGCTGACCGTGGTCGGACCCTCCATAGCGTCGGGCAGCCAGATGTGCAGCGGGAACTGAGCGCTCTTGCCGACCGCCCCGGCGAAGAGAAGCAGCGGGATCACGTGCATGAGGGCACCGGCTGGAATCCCGCGGGCCTGGATCTCCACGATATTGAACGTGCCAAGGGACGCGTAGATCGCCATGATGCCTATGAGCAACAGCATATCGCCGACCCTCGTGACCATGAAGGCCTTCTTCGCGGCGCTCGCGGCCTTGGACTTCTCGTACCAGAACCCGATCAGGAGGTACGAGCACAGGCCCATTGTCTCCCAGAATATCAGGAACTGGAGGAAGTTGTTGGCGCTCACGGTGCCCAGCATGCCCGCGGTGAAGAGCACGAACTCGGCGTAGTACCGCGTCTTGGACTTGTCCTCCGCCATGTAGCCCAGTGAGTAGATGCCGATGACGAGGCAGAGGAACGAGACGAGGACCATCATCAACGCCGAGACGTTGTCGATCAGCAGACCGAACTCGATCGGCCCTATCCAGTTGTACTTGAACACCTCTTCGGAGACCGGTGCTCCTAATGCACCCAAACCGAGGACCTGGGCGAAGAGGATTACCGAGACGATGAAGGAGGTCCCGAGAGCCGCGATCGCTATCGCAGCCCCGCCCTGCCGCGTCCAGCGTCCGAATATGATTATCAGGAGAAAGGCGACGAGAGGTACGGCAACTATCAGCAGGGCGTACTCGAACATCTTACCTCAACCTCGTCGCCTCTTCAAGATTGATGTCCTTCCTCGATCGGAAGTACACGATGTAGATCCCCAGTCCTATGCACACCTCTCCCGCGGCGATCGCGATGGCGAGGACCGCGAAGACCTGACCTCCCGGGTCCCCTGTGATAGGGTTGATCGCGTAGGAGGAGAACGCCACCAGGTTCATTATCGCGGCGTTGAGGATGATCTCCACGGACATCAGGACGATGATCGCGTTCTTGCGGTAGATGATGCCAAAGATCCCTATGCCGAAGAGGATGCCCGCGAGTGCCAGTTCGTACTCCAGCGGTATCAATCCATCTCCTCCTGGGCCAGGAATGTGCCCGCGATGATGGCCGATGCCAGGAGCAGTCCCAGGACGACCAGGGCAAAGCCGTAGTCCTCGAACGTGTAGTTGGCCACGTCCTTCAGCGGGACCTGGTCGCTCCCCTCCTTGCCCGCGTCCTCCATCACATCCGTCCATGAGACGGAGGCGACCAGGACGACCATGACGATCGTGAGAAGGAACGCTGGTATCAGGGCAAGGAAGACCTTTCTCACTCCTCCTCCCCCCTTCTAGTGAGCACAATCCCGAACAAGAACAGGATCGGGACGGCGCCGGCGTAGACCAATAACTGGATGAGAGCGACGAACTCCGATTTGAGCAGTATGTAGATGCCGCTCATCGTGATAAGCGTCACCGCGAGCCAGAAGGCGCTGTGGACCAGCTTCCGCGACAGCACAACCGCCAGGGTGCCGACGATCTCGATGATCGCGAGAGCGAGGAACCAGACGAGGTCCCATTCCATCTAGCGCACCTCCATCCGCAGCGAGTCCGAGGGGCAGACCTCGACGCACGTCTTGCAGCCCACGCAGACGGAGTAGTCGAACTTCGGGTTCGGTATGGGCTTGTCCTTGCGCATCTTCGGTCCGGGGACCATCTCGATGCACCGCGTCGGGCAGTTGCGCTCGCAGCGCTTGCAGCCGATGCACGTCTCCGCGTCCAGCTGCGGGTTCTCCTCGATTCTGTTCGCGACCGGGACCTTCTCGCCCTCCGTGTCCTTGCGCAGCGCCTCTGCCGACAGTACGAGGTCCTCCCGCTCGAACTCCGCCAGCTCGACGATGGTCGTGTACTCCCAGGCGCCGGTCGGGCAGTACTCGCCGCAGAAGCCGCAGTACAGGCAGACCCCGATGTCCACGGCCGGGCGGGATATCACGCCCTTCTTCTCGTCCTGCGTCGACCTCAGCGACTTGGTGCTCTCGACCTCGATCTTCTCCATGGTGATGCACTGGTTCGGGCAGACGCGCGAGCAGAGCCCGCAGCCTATGCACCTGCCCCAGTCTATCGAATGCTGTCCTCGGAAGCCCTCGCGCAGGGCGGCCCTCTCCTCGGCGGACTCATACGGGATCAGAATGGTCTCGGGCTTGAGCAGCGACTTGAACGTCTGCTTCATCGAGACGTACAGAGGTTTCAGGAAGTAGTTCATCAGACCCGACTTGTCGGCCATCAGAACCACCCCATCCCAAAGTGTGACAGGAACTTCAACGCCACCGCGATGAGGATGGTCGCGAAGCTCAGGGGCACGAGCTCGTACCAGCCTATCTTGAGTATCTGGTCTATCCTGATCCTGGGCAGGATCCAGGCTATCCATACGAAGAACGCGAAGACGATGTATGTCTTGATCATGAACCAGACCTCTTGCGGGAAGAACGGTCCGGACCACCCGCCGAAGAAGAGGAGCACGACGAGGGCGGCGGCCGCCCAGCCCTTCATCCACTTGGACATGAAGATGAGGCCGAACCTGATGTCCGTGATCTCGGTGAGCCAGCCCTCCACGAGCTCCGACTCCGCCTCTGGGATGTCGAAGGGGAGCTTCTCCAGCTCCGCCAGGATGGCGACCATGAACACGACGAAGCCTATGAACTGCGGGATGAAGTACCAGTTCTCGATCCCCAGGACGGATGTCCTCTGCTGAGCCGCAACGACCTCCATGGGGTTGAGGGAGCCCGCCATTATCGCCACGCCCGCGATGCACAGGAGCAGCGGAATCTCGTAGGCGAGCATCTGCGCGGCCCCTCTCATACCCCCGATGAGCGTGTACTTGTTGCCGCTCGCCCAGCCCGCGATCAGGACGGCGAGAGGGGACAGTGCGAACATCGCCACGATGAAAATGAGCCCGAGTTCGAGGTCCGCCAGCACGAATGTCGTGCTCAGCGGGATGGCCGCGTAGGCCATGACGGACGAGATGAATATGATGGCGGGGGCGGCGTGGAACATGGACTTGTCCGCGTTCCGAGGCGTTATGCTCTCCTTCATGACGAGCTTGATGCCGTCCGCCATGTTCTGCAGGAAGCCCGTCCCCTTGTGTATCTTCTTCCACGGGTGCGGGACCATCACTCCCCTCCTGTCCTGCAACCTTCCGTAGAGCTTCCTCTCCATCCACAGGACGACGAGGAGGTTGATGACGGCGAACACGAGCATGATCACGACCGCGATGGCGAAGCCCCAGAATTCGATGACCGCGTCGCTCCTGAACCAGTTCGCCACGTCATGGAACCATGGGATCCAGCCGCCGAGCAGGTCCGCGAGCCAGGCCAGAATGCCGCTGACAAAGGCCGAGATCTCCCGGCTCCATCCTCCGAGGTCGAAGAGTCCGCTCATTTGTCAGTCTCTCCTATGCAGACGTCTATGCTCCCCATTATCGCCAGCACGTCGGCGACGTTCACCCCTCTGAGCAACTTCGGCAGGACGTTCATAGTGCAGAAGATCGGGCTTCTTACCTTCAGGCGATATGGCGATTCGCCACCGTTGCCCACGATGTAGTAGGACACCTCACCGCGAGAGTCCTCCGTCCGCCGGAAGCTCTGTCCCTCTGGGCGTAGAGGCGCCTTCACATTTATCGGACCGTCGGGCATCTTCTTCAGCGCCTGTCGGATGATCTTGCAGCTCTCCAGCATCTCCCCCATTCGCACATGGAAGCGCGCGAGACTGTCACCTTCGTCGCGGACCTGGACCTCCCAGTCCAGCTCGTCGTAGACCTCATACGGGTCGTGTTCCCGCATGTCCCGCTTGGCCCCGCTGCCTCGGAGGTTCGGTCCCGTCACGCCGTACGCTATCGCGTCCTCCACCGAGAGGGTGCCCACGCCCTGCATCCTCTTTAGGAAGGCGCTGCTCTCGTTTGTTACCTTGTGGTAGTCCTTGACCCTCACCTTGAACTTCTCGAAGATCTTATTCACCTTGTGCTCGAAGTTGGGGGGAATGTCCTGGGAGACCCCGCCGATCCTGGGGTAGTTCTGGTTCATCCTCGCTCCCGTCTGGAGCTGGAGCAGGTCGAGGAAGTACTCCCTCTCCCGCAGGCAGTACAGGAGCAGCGTGATCAGGCCGACGTCCGGGCCTATCGCCATGAGCCACGTCATGTGGGACGTGAGCCGTTGCATCTCCAGCGCTATGACGCGCAGGTACTTCGCCCGCTCTGGGATCTCGAGGTCCATCATCTCCTCCACCGTGAGGCAGTACGCGTGCGCGAAGCACAGCGAGGACACGTAGCACAGCCTGTCCGCGAGCGGGATGATCTGGTTGTAGGTCCTGCGCTCGCACAGCTTCTCTACCCCCCTGTGTAGGTAACCGAGGACGGGCTCGGCGTCCACGATCGTCTCGCCGTCGACGAGGATCTTCAGATTCCACAGTCCGTGCGTCATCGGATGCTGCGGTCCCATGTTTATCCAGAGTTTCGTCATTCTCCTTCCCTGAAGTTCTTTCTTAACGGATAGAACGTGAAATCATCGGGGAGCAGTATCCTCCTCAGGTCGGGGTGGCCCTCGAAGACGATGCCCATCATGTCGTATGCTTCCCTCTCGTGGAAGTTGGCGCCCGGCCACACTGGTGTGACGGAGTCGACCTTGGGGTCGTCGACCGGGATCTTTGTGTGGACCTCCGCCACGATGCCGAAGGAATAGGACGTGATGTGATAGACGCACTCGAAATGCTCCCGCCAGTCCAGCGCCGAGATGAGCGAGATCTGCTCGAACCCGATGTCCTTCAGGCGGGTGCAGACGTCCTTCAGGCGGTCGCGGTCCGCGGAAAACCTCACCATGCCCTTGCGCGGGAAGGAAAAATCCGAAACGCCCTCGGGAAAGTCTCGCTTGAGTTGCTCGGTTACCTCCTCCTCGTTCATAACCTCACCGAAGGGCGATGCTCGTTGGTCGGGTTGCTCCCAAAGATTGAAAGGCAAATAGGATAGCCGTATTTAAGACCCATGGAATTGGGGTTTCGGGGGCAAATGGAGCCGTCTCGTTTTCGCAACGACGGTTCGAGGTTTGTCCGCTCCCGACTCTTGATCGCGTTTGAGACGTGACGTGTAGACTCACGGGGGATTCGCTAGACGAGTTCCAGAATCTTCGGTTATACCCATAACCGAAACTTCCTCGTTCCCTGTCTCAGGTTCCAGAGTTCGGTTATGGACCTTACCGAAACCCTGCAAAGGAGTCCGATTGTCTTTGGATGCCCCTTGAAGATTGGGGAATGTCATAGGAATCCATCGAGTTGTAGAAACCCTTTTATTGCGATTCGAGTTTACAGGGGCAGATGCTTCCCGAGGACTACCTGGTCGTCGCCCTGTTCGGGATAGTCGCGATAATCGCCGGACCCGTGGCCTACCTCGTGAACCGGTGGTTCCGTCCCGGGAGGACGCTTCCGTACACCGAGGACACGTACGAGTGCGGGGAGGAGCCAATCGGCCCCGCGCAGGTGCGCTTCAACTTCCAGTACTACATCTTCGCCATAGTCTTCGTAGCCTTCGACGTCATCGCCGTGGTCCTTCTGCTGTGGGCGTTCAACCTCGCCGAGTATCGGGGCGCCGAGCGGCTGTTCTGGTCGATGGCTTTCGTGCTCACGTTCGCGCTCCTCCTCGGAGGGGCAGCCTTCTACGCGCTCATGAAGCAGGAGAAGGTGAGCGCATGACGGAAGATGGTTCCATGGTCTGGGGATGGGATTCCTCCGACTTCATGGAGTGGTTCTCGGGCGCGCTCACGAAGGCGGCCGAGCTCACACGGATGAAGAAGATCGTGAACCTCCTGACGGGAAGGATCTTCAACTGGGGCCTGAGGAACAGCCCCTGGCCCCTGCACTGGGGCATAATGTGCTGCTCCCTCGAGATGGCCGCCGCTTCCGGACCGAGATACGACGTCGAAAGGTTCGGGATGATATACCGCTCGACGCCCAGGCAGGTGGACATACTCCTCGTCAACGGGCCCGTGAGCATCAAGCTGGTCCCGACGATCAAGAGGCTGTACGACCAGATGCCCGCCCCGAAATGGGTCGTGGCGATGGGCGAGTGCGCGATCTCCGGCGGGCCGTTCTACGACTCATACAACATCGTCCAGGGCGTGGACAGAATCGTGCCGGTGGCGGTGTACATACCAGGCTGTCCCGTGCGTCCGGAGGGCATGCTCGACGGCTTCCTCAAGCTTAAGGAGATGGTGAAGCAGGAGAAGAAGGAGTACTTCCTGCAGCCCAAGGGCAGGTCGGACATCCGCCTACCTGAGCCCGTGTGACCGCAAAGGATTTCTACGATCATCTTCTCACGGTTTTCGTGCAGCACGCAGAGAGATTACGGATTGCGGAGGACCTGCTCACGATTCTCAAGAGGAAGTGCGCCGTCCGCGCTGCCGCTGTGGTGGGCTCCACCGCCAAGGGCAAGGACCTTGAGCACTCCGACCTCGAGATGGCCGTGATAGTCGGCGGGAAGAAGCCCGTGGACGAGCGCTTCCTGTACAAGGACATCGCCGTGTCCGCGGAGTTCCACACGGACGAGGAGATCCGCCAAGGGCTGGAGAAACCTCGGGCATGGTTCGTTGTGATGGCCAACGACTACACGATGCCGCACATCCTGTACGATCCCGAGAACCTGTACGGGGAATACAAGGCTCTGGTCACGAACGCGGACGATGGTTATTGGCGGGCCGTGGCGGCACACGCGCTCGTCCTCGCGTACGAGCAGCTCTCCAAGGTGAGGAACATGAGCATCGTCGCGGACGAGGCGAAGCTCAGGATGCCCTGCATCTGGTTCGCCAAGGTATTGGCCTGGTACGTCGCCGCCGTGAACAGGAAGTCCTTCACGACAACTTGGGACCTCTACGACTCGCACAACGCCTTCCTGGACCTGCCCGCCAAGTTCGCCGAGGCCTTCCCGAAGCTCTGCGGTCTCGTCCCCGCTGACGCGAAGGAGCTCGCCCCGCTCGCGGAGGAACTGTGGGAGAGTGTGCAGGGCCACGCGAAGAGCAGGGACATCAAGATGACCATGCACGAGACTCTGGAGGACGCTGTCGCGAGCTGGTGAATCGCATGGCGGGTGACATTCTCTCCGAGCTTCGCAGAGACCTTCTCGACGAGACCGGGCGGCTCGAATACACGCGAAAGGCGTTCGGGATGTTGCCCAAGATGAACAGGCCCGACATCCTTGACATCGGCTGCGGCAACGGGGAACCGACACTCGAGCTCGCCAAGCTGAGCAATGGGACTGTGACGGGGATAGATATCGATCAGGCCTCCCTAGACGAGCTGGACAGAAAGGCGAGGGAACTCGATTCCTCGGACAGGGTCAGAACGATGAACATGTCCCTCCGGGACATCGACTTCCCCGACAGGAGCTTCGACATCATCTGGGCGGAGGGTTCCATTTTCGTGATAGGCTTCGAGGAGGGCCTGAGGGAATGGAGGAGGCTCATCAGGCCTAAGGGGTTCCTGGTCGTTCACGAGATGTGCTGGTTGGGGTCGGACCCACCAGACGAGATCAGGGTTTACTGGGAGAGGATGTATCCTGGGATCTGCAGGGTCAAGGAGGACGTGGACGCGGTTCCTGGATGCGGCTATCACCTCGTCGGGCACTTCCCCCTGCCGGATGATGCTTGGTGGCACTTGTACTACAAGCCGCTGGAAGAGCGCATCCGAGCCTTCAGGCGCAAGTACGGAGATGACCGGAGGTCCCTGGCCGTTCTGGACAAGCAGCAGAGCGAGGTCGACCTCTACCGAAAGCACAGTAAATGGTACGGCTCCGCCTTCTTCGTCATGCAGAAGTAGGACATCATGAAAGGTCTACCTTCAAATACGTGGATGCGCATTCGATTGACCCACGAGGGATTGAGATGCCCGTAAGGAAGGAACTGGAGATTAGAGACCTGAGGCCTAAGATGAAGAGCGTGACAGTCGAGGGTAGACTGATGAAGCTGAGCGGGATCCAGAGGACGAAGAAGGGTCCGCTGTGCATCGCATTCCTCAAGCAGGGGAAGTTCCGCGCGCGCCTGAGGCTGAACAAGGACATGATTGGCAAGGTCGAGAGGGGGGACATGATCAAGCTGCTGAACTTCGACACGCAGGAGGGCAAGCTCACTCTGATTCCGAACGAGATGAGCATAATGGTCGCCAACGGCAGGCGCGTGTGGATCGGGCGGGAGCTCAGAGAGATGGAGGCCAAGCGCAAGAAGCAGGCGGCTCCGACCGAGTGATCACTGGTTTTCCACGGTCCAGAAGCTCGGCTGTCGAACCACTCATACAACTGGCCTGGTGCATGTGGACCCGGCGGGGGCTAGTCCTCCCGCATGCTCTCGATGATCTTCCCGCACCTCTCGGCCTGTTTCGTGAACTTGTCGAGGAAGGGGATGGATTCCCCGATGTCTATCTTCACCCGCTCGAACTCGTAATCCTCCGTCTGCTTCCCCTGCCACTCTCCCCACACGTGGATATCTAGCGGGCTCAGTTGCACGACGCCGAAGATGACCGCCAGGTCGTGGATCAGGCAGTGCAGGCTCCACGGGTTGTCTATCGCGCCGAGCGCCTCGTTGACCGGGAAGCGCATGACCGCCGTGGACAGGCGGGCGTTCTTCGCGTGGTCCACCATGTTCTGGTCGAACGTGACGAGGATGACCTCTGCCGAATGGCTTTCCTGGAAGTCGGCGTACGACGCGGCCATGTCCCTGTCCACGCGCTCTTTGTCTTTGGCAAGGTCTCGCCCGGAAACCTCGAGCGCGCCGAGATCCTTCGTGAGGAAGTCTATCTCGTTCTGTGCCAGCTTCGCCTTCCGAGTGGACAGCTTGTTCGTGCGACCCAACCTTCGGACGAGGCCGCGCGCCCTTGCCCTGCTTGAAAGAGCCTCGACCTCATCGGGTTTGTAGCGGTAGCCTATCCTCCTGTCCACCTCCTTGCGCACGAGCTCGCTGACGACGAGCTCCAGGCAATCGGGGTTGATCTCCTCGTGACCCACGTACGGGAAGTGGCGGGAGAATATGCGCGAGTACGCGACGTTCGTGTCGATTCCGATGTAGACGGGCTTCCTAGGTCTCGACGGTCCCGTCATTCTCGCCCTGATGTGGTGTATCTGTTCCACGAAGTCGTCCCACTCCCGTGGTCTCAGTGCGCCGGAGCTGAGGAAACAGTCCTTGAAGTCGAACCACTCGGGCGCCTCCCAGTCCAGGCGACCCAGTCCATGGACGACCTTGTCTCGCTCCTCCCTGAACTCGCGCCCACTCACGATCTTGGAGATGCGCATCTTCTCGTCTACCGTGAACAGATCGAGCCCGTAGAAGGGCTCCTTGATGCGGAGGATCTTCCTGCCGTACCTGAAGGCCTTGTTCAGCAGGAGGATGAGGTAGTCCTTGGGCAGTATGAACTCAGTCATCGCCCTTCCTCACGAAGTCCCTCCAGTCGTGGAGGAAGTAAGGTATCATCGGGTACGGGCGGTTCGCGTGCCTCAGGTCGCGCAGGAACAGGTAGAACACGTGGTCGGCGCCGTGATTGAGCGCGGACGTGTAGGCGGGTAGCGCGAGCGCCTTTCTGGCGGGAGTGATGTCCAGGGCGACCTCGTTCCCTTTCTTCTTCTCCTCCTTTATGATCTCCGCCACCTTTTCGGCGACGCGGTTGATGAAGTCCGTCTCTGGGACGACATGAACGAGGACCTCGGGTTCGACGCCGTAGGTGCGCAGGAGCTCTTCGGCGGGCCCCGAGCATTCGTGCGCGTCCTCCTTGAGCCGCGCGTGGTGCAGGATGATGAGCTTCTCCGGCAGGTAGTCGTGGTCCTCTATGGAGGCCCACAGGCTGTTCACGAGCGCCCAGCTGCGCCGACCGCAGAGCGTGATGTACGTCCTCATTTCCGTGTGCGGTGAAGAGACTAGGGAAATAAGAAGCTTGGGTTTCCAGAAACGCATAAATACGCCCCCCGGCTTACCCGCCAAAGGGGAGTGACATGGGTTTTGAGCCAAAGGATCCGAAGGAGTTCGATTTCAAGGACATAATCTACGAGAAGAAGGACTGGGTAGCGACCGTAACGATCAACAGGCCGAAGGTGTACAACGCCTACAGCATCCTCGCGCTGCGCGAGATGGCGGCCGCCTTCAAGGACGCCTCGTGGGACGACTCGGTAGCCGTCATCGTCATGACCGGTGCGGGCGACAGGGCGTTCTGCACGGGCGGGGACGTGAAGGAGTACGCGGATAACTACACCGCTCGGCCGCGTGATTTCTGGAAATGGATGGGCGACTACAATCATGCTCACGACATGCTTCGCAACTGCGGGAAGCCCACGATCGCAAGAGTCAACGGCGTCGTCGCGGGCGGCGGGAACGAGTTCCACATGAGCTGCGATCTGTCCATTGCGGTAGAACACGCGGAGATAATGCAAGTGGGCACGCGGGTCGGGAGCGTCGCGGCGGGAGGTGCGACGCAGTTCCTGCCGATTATGGTGGGAGACCGGCGGGCCCGCGAGATCCTCTACCTGTGCGAGAGGATCCCCGCCAAGAAGGCGATGGACTGGGGACTCGTGAACCTCGTGGTTCCGTCGCTCAAGGACTCTAGCGGGAACTTCGCGTCCTTCGACGACCCAAAGGAGATAAAGGGAGCGCTGAAGTCAGGCGATTACACGGTGGACCTGTCCAAGCTGGACGAGGCCGTGGCCGAGTGGGTCGAGAAGCTCGTGGACAAGTTCCCCGAGTGCATGAGATACACGAAGCAGCAGACGAACTTCTGGAAGGACCTCGCCTGGTACAATACAATCGGCCATGCACGTGATTGGCTGTCCGTGCACTTCGCCTCGTACGAGACGTGGGAGGGCATGAAGGCGTTCGTGGAGAAGCGCGAGACGGGATACCGCAAGCTTAGGAAGCTGGCGGCCGAGGGCAAATCATCCGAGTTCGTGTGGGGACCCTACACGCAGGAATGCACGAAGTGCGGCTCCAAGGGGATCCCTGAGAACTTCGACTTCTGCGGAAAGTGCGGGGAGAAGTTCGAGTAGGCGGGCATTCCGCTCCTGTTCGGATATGCCACGAAGCATTTCGCCGAATCAGATTATCCAGATGTGTTGTTTCAGGAGGTTAAATATGTGGGTTCCGCGTGAAAGACAAACATGACAATACCGCAGAAAGACAAGAACACCGACGATTCTGCCTCTCTTGATCGCGAAACAGCAAGACTAGCCCAGCCGTTCTCGAAGGAAGCTTATGGGAACCTTATAGGATGGATATAGGATGATTATAGGATGCATATGGGATGGTTATAGGCAGATTATGGGAGGCATATGGGATCTGCGAGGTGGGAGCGGACCAGTCCTGAATGAGGACTCGAGGAGAAAGGAGAGAGTCGAATGAATGTCAGAGGCAACATCCTGTTGAGGTTCATCAGCGGGAAGCTGGGCGGTCTGGTCGGAAGGATGTGGAAGGGCAGACCCTACCTTTCGAAAGCCCCCACTTTTCCGAAGAACAGGAAGTTCTCGAAGATGCAGATGGAGCATCAGGAGAGGTTCCAGGACGCGGCTGCCTACGCAAAGGGCGCCATCAGAGATGAGGCATCGGCGGGACTCTACGCAGTCCTGGCAGAGAAGTATCGCCTGACATCTTACAACGTCGCCCTGAGGGATTTCTTCAGGGCTCCTAAGGTCAGGGAGATCGACGCGAGCTCCTACACAGGAAAGCGAGGCGAGGAGATAGTTATCCGTGCCGTGGACGACGTCGAGGTCCTGCGCGTGCATGTCATCATCAGGAAGAACGGAGAAGTGCTGGAGGAAGGCGACGCTGTCCGCGAGAAGTACAACAAGACGCTCTGGCACTACGAGGCTCAGAAGGACCTCGGAATCGAAGGATGTCTAATCGAAGTGCAAGCCGAGGACAGACCAGGGAACGTGACAGTGAAGGAGTTCGCGCTCTGACGCTTGTGCACATCAGCTGCCAGAACCGTCAGGATCACTTGGGAAGCCTGTCGATGGCCTCACCGACCGTGCTGGAGAAGTCGCAGTTCACAGGAATCTCGGCCTCGCTCAGCGCGATGAGCTCCACCGTGGGTTCCCCGAGTATGTACTCCCTGTGCGTGTAGAACGACAGAGTATCCTTCCGGGTCTTGAAGTACTCGTTGTAGTTCACGAAGGGACCGGACATCATCGTCTCCGAGTTCCCTGAGAACATGAGGTAATTGGGCAGGTCCTGCACGGTTTTCTGAAGTCCATCGGTTCGCGATTTCAGCGGGAACCTGGGACTGAGCCGGACGTGTACGAAGGCCAGTATCTCATATCCAAGCATCGCAAGGTCAACGGTCCTAGCCGTCCTGATGAGCCCGCTCCTCTCGAACCTCCTCTTCATGCTCGAGATGACCTGCCGCGAGGCGTTGATCTCTTCGGAAAGAGCGACATCAGTGAATTCGGGATGCTCGACCAACCCCCTGAGCACGGTTCTCTCCTTTCTCGTCAGTCTTCTCGAGCCTACCTTCTGGTCGGGGGACTCGACCGTGACCTTCTCGTCGAGACCGAAGAGCAGGCTGAGGGGTCGCGAGAAATGGAAGAAACGAATCTGCCTCGTCAGCTCGAACGGGAATATCACAGATGTCCTGCTTGTCCCGTTGAACAGTCTTGTGTCAGCGAACTCCTGCTCCACCGCTTCGGTCCACCTTCTGAGGGATGTGTAGTCCCGTGTTGCCGACAGGGTGAAGTAGAAATCCGGAGACATCAGGAAGTGGTAGAGCCCTTTGTTCTCCCTCCTCATCGTGTCGACGAAGCGCATTCTGAGGCTCTGGCTCGAAGACGGATTGAACCTTCCATATCCGACAACAGACAGCTCGCAGCCCAGCTTATTCATGGACGGGATCCTGACCGTCTTGAAGTATCCTTCCTCGCGAAGTCTCCGCCTGATGGCTGTGATCGTGGAGTGCTTGACCTTCGTCTTCTCCGCGAGCTTGCGGTCATTGAGGGTCGGATGCACGACAAGTCCGTGGAGGACCCTGCGTTCGTTCTTGGTCAGTCCCTTCTTCATGAACGTTTGAACTGGTTCATGATATATGACCTTTGCGAATTTGTTAATCTCTCACAGGATGAGCCTACACCTACTCCCCTGGAAGTTGAGCACATCTTGCAGTGCAATTGCGGAGGTGTGCCCGGTGAGGAGCACATTGGCAGAAGAAGCGGTCCACCGTCCAGTCCCTGCAGTTCAGCTTGGACCAGACGGGGCCAGGGCGGGCATGATCGAGACCATAGGAACGGCCCGTTCATCTCATCTTGCACAGAAATCTTTAAGCCCTGTGAGAGCAATATGTTCAATAAGGCCACGGGGGGTCTCAGACGGCATACCACTTCTCCACAGAGAGTATTCGCAAAGACCACTTGCTCAGGAAGGTTGCGTGGAACCTCGTTCTGCTCAACCTGGGTCTCATCGCCAGCTTTGTTTTCGTGCAGCACGCGATGTTCTACACTTTTCCCCCAGA
>JAJISE010000045.1 GCA_022848865.1 Candidatus Thermoplasmatota archaeon
GAGATCATCCAGTTCGTCAAGTGGATCCAGCCCACGTTTGGGGCCATCAACCTGGAAGACATCGAGAAACCCAAGTGTTTCAACATTCTCAACACTCTGCGTGACGAGTGTGAGATCCCGGTGTGGCACGACGATCAGCAGGGGACTGCAACGATTTCAGTTGCGGGTACCATTAACTCGATGAAAATCGTGGGCAAGAAGCTTGACGAGGTCCTCATCTCGATGGTCGGTGCAGGTGCTGCGAACATCGCGACCTCTAGGGTTCTCATTACGGCTGGCGTTCCGATCAAGAACATCATCATGTCAGACAGCAAGGGCATACTCGAACCGGGAAGGAAGGATATTGAGGAGAAGAAGGACTGGTTCGTGGACAAGTGGAAGATGTGCCTCGAGTCGAACGGTGAGGGCAGAACGGGGAGTGTCGCGGATGCGATGAAGGACACGGACCTGTGCATCGCGGCTTCAAAGCCCGGCCCCGGAACAATCAAGCCGGAATGGGTGTCCGCCATGGCCACGGACGCTGTAATCTTTCCAGAGGCCAATCCGGTTCCCGAGATATGGCCGTGGGAGGCGAAGGAGGCGGGAGCCGTCATCGTCGCAACGGGAAGATCGGACTTCCCGAACCAGGTCAACAACTCGCTCGGCTTCCCCGGGATATTCAGGGGAACGCTCGATGTCAACGCGAGTACCATCACGGATGAGATGTGCATAGCGGCCGCCTACGAGATCGCCAAGACCGCCGAGGACCACGGGATCCACAAGGAATACATAGTCCCGACGATGGACCAGTGGGAGGTCTTCCCGAGAGAGGCGACTGCCGTGGCGATGAAGGCGATTGAGCAAGGTGTCGCCCGGAAGAAGCTGTCGCGCCAGGAGATATTCGAGAAAGCGGAGTTCATGATAGGAAGGGCACGGAAGCAGACCGAGGCGATGATGGCGAACAAGGACTTCATCCCGCCCGCGCCCGTCTAGTTCAACGGAACATCGCGACGTGCGGTTCGCGTATCACCGGACTTACCTGCTGCTCCAGTTTCCTGAAGCTGTCCTCTATCTCCTTTGCCTGTTCGTACAAGGGCTCGAGGTCTATTTCGACCTCTGGTATCAACAGATCGGCTGCCTTGACGAGTTCTGCGGCGGCGTGGGCATCTGGATATTCTGGCCTCGCTTCGGCAAGGAGGCTCGCGACATTGATGCCCCTCCATCTTCCCTCGTTCAGCAGAACGCCGGAGACGCCCGATATCATGGCGACCTCGATCTGTTCGATGCCGTTCTCTTTGAGCTCTTGGCGGGCTTCATCGGTACTTCCAACTCCCCAGACAGTCGGCTTCTTCCCCTCGGCTTCCTCCTCGATGTTCTCGGCGGGAAGACCCTCAAGGCTTATCACCCTCTCACATCCCTGCTCGGCGGCCCAGGATAGAATGGACCGAGCGATCGGCCTGTGGAGCTCTGAGGGCAGCGGAAACTCGGTTATGAAGACCGCCAGCTTGATGTCCTCCCTCGCATAAATGCGCGCGGGGAACTTCGGCTTCGTCGCGTATATCATGGACACGGGAGGGAAGTGCTCCGATTCCAGTGCACATATCTGATCGAGGTCAAGAGCGGAGATCATGTAGCTACAGGCGATCGTGCTCACGAGTCCCACGGTGGGGAATCCCTCGATGATGGTCCCTCCCCTGAGGTCAAAATCCTTGAACTTCCTAATTTCAATCTCGACGGTCATCTGACATCCCGTGACCTCAATCATTCCGTCACTATATATCGTTGGCGGAATGCGAAAGCGGGTGTCGAACAGCACGCAATGAGAATGGCGGGAGAACCCTGTTTTCGCCACGAAGAAAGTCGTCTGACCCAGACTCGAAACCTTTAAATCGACTCGCTGAATACCGCAGATGAACCCATGAAGAAGGTCGAAACCCTCACGAGAATCAAGGATGCTGAAGAGCAGGCAAAGAAGATGAAGAGCGATGCTCTGAAGGAGAAAGAGAAGATCATCCGTAACGCAAAGAGGGAAAGCCTCTTCGTCCTGGAAAACATGGAGAAGAAGGCCACGGAGCTTCACAAGGAGAAGCTCTCGGAAGTCGATTTGGAAATCCAACGGAAAAGGGAGAAGCTTCTCGAAGCTGGAAGACAAGAGGCTGAGTCGCTCAAGGCTCAGGCTGCAGACAAGGTTGATGAGGCTGTTGCATTTCTAATCAAGAAGTTCGAGGACGGGGTATTGCATGCTGAGACCGAAAGAAATGAGTAGGGTTCTCGTCCTCGGGCCCCGGGAATCCCTCGATGAGGTCGTAGAAGCCCTCTATCAAGAGGAGACGCTTCACATACTGGACTTCATCGAGCAGGATGAGACGTTTGCCATTGGGAAGCCCCTCGAGAGGGCATCCTCCGTCTCCGAGGACCTGGTCAAGCTCAGATCCATTTCAAGCATCTTGGATGTCGGCGAGAAAGGAGACAAAGAGGCTCTGGAAGTCGACACCGAGATGAGGAGCAAAATCCGTGCTCTGGAGATCAACCTCTCTGAGACCGATGACTCGCGCAAGAGAACGGAAGAACTGCTGAGCACCCTGGATGCGCGCATCGAGCATATGACGCCCTTCGCCTCACTTCCGTTGACGCTCGACATGTACAGGGACTACGAGTCTCTCTCTGTGCACGTGGGGCGTGTCACAAGGGACCTTTCCGACATCGGCTCCCATCTGAAGGACTACGAGCTCTTCGAGAGGGAACGCTTCGTGGCCCTGTTCGTGCCCATTGAAGGAGCAGAAGAGGCCACGGTGTATCTCGGAAGCAAGGGCTTCACTCAGGTGGACCTCCCGGACATGGACGGTGACCCCAAGGAGCTTCTCGTCAAGATGAAGGCTCAGAGGGAGAAGTGGGAGAAGAAGCTGTCATCCACGGAGAAGAGGCTCGACAAGCTGGGGCAGAAGTACTCAACATTCATCCTTTCCGCCGAGGAGACCCTGGCTGTCGAAGCGGAGAAGGCGGAGGCGCCACTCAGGTTCGCAACGACAGAACACACGTTCGTGATCGACGGGTGGGTGCCGAGGGACGACGCAAGGAAACTGAAGAAGGCCCTTGAGGACATGAAGGGAATCTTCGCGGACACCATAGACAGGGAGGACGAAGAGCCGCCCGTCCTGCTGGACAACCCGGAGATCCATGTGAGCAAGTTCGAATTCCTGATTCGGATCTTTTCGACTCCGAGCCATGATGAAGTGGACCCGACCCTGGTTCTCTCGTTGATATTCCCCGTTTTCTTCGGGCTCATGATTGGCGACCTGGGATACGGGCTCGTCATGATGGCAGTTGGCTTGTGGCTGAGGGGGAAGCTGAAAGACATACCAGAGCTTTCCAATCTGATGTGGATACTGTTCGTGTCGGGCTTCTTCGCAACGCTCTTCGGGATGTTCCTGTACGGTGACGCTTTCGGCATTGCATTTCACTATCACCCCTCTCCCGGAGAGACCCCCGCCCCTTGGCTCGGGTTCAACCTGATGGGCATCGACATTCCGTATAACGCGCCCATTCACAAGACCGGCAAGTTCGGGGCAATGGATCTCATCGCTCTGTCCATCCTCGCGGCTGGTGTTCACCTCGGGATTGGGTTCATCTTCGGCGTCATGAATGAGAGAAAGCGCAACAAGAAGCATGCACTGGCGAAGTTCGGATGGCTTCTAGTTCTGATCGGTCTTGTCATCGTGCTGTTGAGGGTTGCGGTGCAGGCAGAAGGCCTTGTCGTTCCGAAGGCCATTTGGTTCAACGACCTCGCCAATCTCACCTATCCGATCAGAGACGCAATGCTGGAGTCGTTCGTGTTCTTCGGAAGCTTACAGATCTCTTATGTGGGTGTAGTCCTAGTAGTTGCTGGTATGCCGCTCCTCGTCATAGGTGAAGGCGGGCTTGCCATCATTGAGATAGTCGGTCTCGTGGCAAACACGTTCTCCTATGCTCGAATCGCCGGCGTCGCTGTGGCAAAAGGTGCAACGGCGATCGCGTTCAACACGGTCTGTATGCCCATGATCTTCTACGCGGATGGGAACATCGCAATGATTATCATGGGCGCTATCTTCCTCTTTCTTGCTCATGCGACCGTGTTCATGCTGGGCGCGGTCTCAGCGGGCATCCAGGCACTTAGGCTCCACTATGTGGAATGGTTCATGAAGTTCTTCAAAGGAAATGGAATCGACTTCAGACCTTTCGGAATAAGGAAAGTACAGGAGGTGTAAGAGGAATGGCAGACCCTGGTTTGTTGGCAATGGCAGCCGCCATTACGATGGTGGGAGCAGCCTTCGCGACGGCATGGGCAGAAAAGGTCGTGGGCGCTGCGGCAGTCGGAGCAATGGCAGAGAATGAAGCCCTTTTCGGTAAGGGCATCGTCTTCATGGTGCTCCCAGAGACCATCGTGCTGTTCGGCTTCGTCATAGCCTTCCTATTGGTAGGTAAAGTCTAGGACAAAGGGATTCACAATGGGACTAGAATCCGTAGTCAAGGGCATCCTAGAAGCTGGAAGAAGGGAGTCCGAGGAGATAGTCAGCGGTGGCAAGAAAGAAGCGAGTGGAATAAACGCCGAAGCTAAGAAGAAAGGGACCGAGGCTATGAACGGCAGAGTCCAGGAGGCTGAGGTCCTGGGGGAGAAGAGAAGAGTGCAGGACCTGGCGAGGGCGGACCTCGAAGTGAAGAGGATAGCGCTCGAAGCTCAGAAGGAGATCCTGGACCTGATCTACTCCGAGGCATTGGAACGCCTGCGAGTTCTCCCCTCGAACGATGCGGTCCTCAGACGACTCCTCAGTGCTCACATGGCCGATGTGAGGACTGGAAGGGTCCACTCCAACGAGAGGGACAGGGTGATCGTTCAGTCGATCGTCGGCGAAAGCTATGCGGGGACAAGACCGGTCCTTGGAGGCATCGTCATCGAGAGCATAGACGGGAAGACCACCGTGGACCTTACGTACGAGACTCTGATGCAGAAGACATGGGAGGATTCCGTGAGGGAGGTTGCTCAGGTCCTATGGCGATAATGGGGAAGCTGAGACAGAAGCTCAAGGGAAAGATACCCATCGAGCTCGGTAACTACCCCTACGTCTGTGCGAGAGTCAAAGGGAAAAAGAGCAAACTGATCTCGAAGGACAGCTACGCAAGGATCCTGAAGATGGAGACTCCGAGCATCTCGCGGCTACTCGGCGAGGGCCAGTACAGGGAGCAGATGCTCGCCCTCGGGGCGAAGTACTCGGGCGTGGACCTCATCGAGATGGCGACACGCAACAATCTTGCCGAGGTCTTCACGCAGATAATCGAGTTCTCGGAGGGCAACCTCAGAACGATGATTTCCAGGTTCCTGGACCGCTGGGACGTCTGGAACATCAAGACAATCATACGAGGCAAATCCTACGGCGCCGCGAACGAGGAGATAATCGAGGACCTCATTCCTGCGGGTTCGTTCTCAACGGAGTTCCTCCAGAAGCTTGCCGAGAAGGAGACCGTCGAGGAGGTCATGGAGGAGCTTGAGAACACTATCTACGATCTTGCCCTCCAGGAAGCCAAGGGCGAGGACGAGGAGTTCCCGCCGATCTCGGTCTTCGAGGACGCCCTTGACCGTACGTATTACTCCTTTCTTCTCGAGGTCGTGCCTCCAACGACGGAGCCGATGAAGCTGTTCAGGATGTTCATAAGGAAGGAGATCGACATGATAAACCTCAGAACGCTTCTGAGGACCAGAGAGGACGCGGAGAGGATAGAGCGCGACGTCTTCATCGAGGGTGGATTGGAGCTGTCCAAGGAGGAGCTCGATACGTTCATGCCACTGTCGCTTGAGGATCTGCTTCCGAGGCTGCAGAAGTACTCCTTCTACGATGACATCTCGGGTCCCCTGAAGGAGGTCAAGACGAAGGGCCTCAATGACGTGGCCAGAGCCCTTGAGAAGCATCATCAGAGACAGGCATCGAGGTATTCGAGCCTCCATCCCCTATCGATACTTCCGGTTCTGGACTACATGATATCGAAAGAGATCGAGGTGGAGAACATCAGGATCATCGCGCGCGGGAAGCGGGACGGCCTGAGCGAGTCCACCATATGGGACCTCCTGGTGATCTGAGTGGAGATAGCTGTCGTCGGGGATGAGGACTTCGTTCTCGGGTACAAGCTCGTGGGCATCAGGAAGACGTATCCAGCAGAGGACGAGGAGCTGGAGTCCGTCATCAATGACGTTCTGCAGGACACGCGCGTCGGCATCCTCGTCCTTTCCGCGCGTTCGCTGGGCAAGGTCAGTGCGGGCGCCAAGAGAAGGATAATGGCCAGCTCGCACCCCGTTGTCATAAGTGTTGGCGCGGAGCAAGAGGAGGACCTCAGGGAGAAGGTCAAGAAGGCAATTGGAGTCGATTTGTACAAGAGCTAAGGGAGGAAGAGGAATGGAAGAGATCGAGAGACCCGAGATGACACGCCCCGTGGGGGAGACAGCAGGCGAGATCTACCGTGTCGCGGGTCCAGTCGTCACCGCCACGGGCATCCATCCGAGGATGTACGACGTGGTTGAAGTGGGTCATGAGAAGCTGATGGGCGAGGTCATCCAGATAGTAGGGGAGAAGACGATCATCCAGGTCTATGAGGACACGAGCGGCGTCAAGCCGGGGGAGCCCGTCCGTGATACGAAGGCCTCCCTGGTCGTGGAGCTCGGACCCGGTCTGCTGGGGACCATATACGATGGCATACAGAGGCCGTTGAAGGTCCTCACCGAGACGATGGGGGACTTCATCCTGAGGGGCGTTTCCGCTCCTGGCATCTCCAGAGAGAAGAGATGGGGATTCACGCCCACGGTCGCCGTCGGCGACACTATTCAGGGCGGGACCATCATAGGTAAGGTTCAGGAGACCACTCACACCGAGCACAGAGTGCTCTGCCCGCCGAAGATGTCGGGGAAGGTCACCGACATAAGAGAGGGAGAGTTCACCGTCACCGACACGGTGTGCACGCTCGAAAACGGGCAGAAGATCTCGATGATGCAGAAGTGGCCGGTCAGAGTGCCGCGACCGTCCGTGGAGAAGCTGATGCCCTCGATCCCTCTGATCACCGGCCAAAGGGTATTGGACATGTTCTTCCCCGTCGCAAAAGGCGGAACCGCCGCCATCCCCGGCGGGTTCGGCACGGGAAAGACCGTGACCGAGCACCAGCTGGCCAAGTGGTGCGACTCCGAGATAGTCGTTTACATCGGGTGCGGTGAGCGGGGGAACGAGATGACGGAGGTCCTGACGGATTTCCCCAAACTGGAGGATCCGAAGACGGGAGCTCCTCTCATGGAACGCACCGTCCTCAT
This sequence comes from Candidatus Thermoplasmatota archaeon, assembly GCA_022848865.1. NCBI lineage: Archaea > Methanobacteriati > Thermoplasmatota > Thermoplasmatota archaeon. Next base: position 7,304 of record JAJISE010000045.1, read on the forward strand.
CGCGAATACGAGCAACATGCCCGTCGCCGCCAGAGAGGCGTCCGTCTACACTGGCATCACGATCGCAGAGTACTACAGGGACATGGGATACGACGTCGCCCTCATGGCGGACAGCACGAGCAGATGGGCCGAGGCCATGCGAGAGATCTCCTCGCGTCTAGAGGAGATGCCGGGCGAGGAAGGTTATCCCGCATATCTGTCCTCGAGACTGTCGGAGTTCTACGAGAGGGCCGGGCGGGTCAAGACGCTCTCAGGGGCCGAAGGCTCGGTCAGCGTCGTCGGTGCGGTCTCACCGCCTGGCGGGGACTTCTCCGAACCCGTGACCCAGGGAACCCTCCGCATAACCAAGGTCTTCTGGGCGCTCGACACGAGGCTGCGAGAGAGGAGGCACTTCCCCTCCATCAACTGGCTCACGTCCTACAGCCTGTACAACAGAACGCTCAGCGACTGGTTCGTCGAGAACGTCAGTCCTCATTGGTCCGAGCTTCGTGAGTGGTCCATGGCCATCCTCCAGCGCGAGGCCGAGCTGCAGGAGATCGTCCAGCTCGTGGGCTCCGATGCGCTCCCCGAGGACGAGCAGCTGACGCTCGAAGTTGCCAGGATGATAAGGGAGTTCTTCCTGCAGCAGAACGCATTCCACCCCGTGGACACGTTCGCGCCGCTTGAGAGGCAGTACGAGCTGCTCGCAACGATAAAGAGGTTCTCGGACCTTGCGAAGAAGGCTCTGTCGCTGGAAGTGACCTATCAGGAGCTGGCGGACATGGACTCGATAACGCTCCTGGGCAAACTGAAATACGAGGAGGACTTCGCGGGCGAACTCAAGAGGGTCACGGACAAGATGGACGAGGAGTTCAGGCAGAAGGAGGTGATTTCCTGACCAAGGAGTACAGGACCATCAGCGAGATCGCGGGCCCGCTCATCTTCGTGGAGAAGACGGAATGGGTCGGCTACGGCGAGCTCGTGGAGATCGTCCTTCCGGACGGAACGAGAAAGAGGGGGCAGGTCCTCGACACATCGAAGGACATCGTCGTCGTACAGGTCTTCGAGGGAACCGCCGGGATCGACAGAAGCTCGAGCGTCAAGTTCCTCGGCGAGACCGTCAAGCTGAACGTGTCCAAGGATATGCTGGGCCGCGTCCTCTCAGGCTCCGGAGAGCCGCTGGACGGGGGACCGCCAGTGATTCCCGAGAAGAGGATCGAGATCCTGGGCGCGGCGATCAACCCATTCTCAAGAGCCCCGCCAGAGGAGTTCATACAGACCGGGATTTCCACCATAGACGGGATGAACACCCTCGTCAGGGGGCAGAAGCTTCCGATATTCTCCGGTTCCGGACTTCCGCACAACGAGATCGCGCTCCAGATCGCGAGGCAGGCGAAGGTCCTCGGTGAGGAGAAGGAGGAGTTCGCGGTCGTCTTCGTCGCGATGGGCATCACCCACGAGGAGGCGCAGTACTTCATGCAGGACTTCGAGCGGACGGGCGCGCTCAAGCGGGCGGTCCTGTTCCTGAATCTTGCCGACGACCCGGCCGTCGAGCGGTTGATCACGCCGCGAATGGGACTGACCGCCGCGGAATACCTCGCCTACGAGCAGGACTATCACATCCTCGTCATTCTCACGGACCTCACCAACTACTGCGAGGCGCTCCGGCAGATCGGAGCCGCCAGGGAAGAGGTTCCCGGAAGGAGGGGCTATCCGGGCTACATGTACACTGATCTGGCGACGATGTACGAGCGGGCGGGCAGGATACACGGCAAGAAGGGTTCCATCACTCAGATCCCGATCATATCGATGCCGGACGACGACATCACGCATCCGATACCAGACCTGAGCGCCTACATCACGGAAGGCCAGCTGGTCGTCTCAAGGGAGCTGCACAGGAAGGGCATCTACCCGCCGATAGACATCTCCCCGTCGCTCTCGAGGCTCATGGACGCCGGGATCGGCGCAGAGCAGACGAGGGAGGACCACAAGCAGGTCTCGGACCAGTGCTACGCGGCCTACGCGGAAGGAAAGGACCTCCGCGGGCTGGTCGCGATCGTCGGAAAGGAGGCCCTCTCCGGGAGGGACAGGAAACTGCTCGACTTCGCGGACGTGTTCGAGGCCGAGTTCGTCCGGCAGGGCAGGGAGGAGGACAGGGAGATCCTCAGAACGCTGGGCATCTCCTGGGAAATGCTCGCCGGCCTGGAGGAGAGGATGCTGACGAAGATAGACAGGGTCACGTTGGAGAAGTATTACCCCAAACGCCGAGAGGGAGAGGATGGTCAGGGAGTACAAGGCGACTAGGTCGGAGCTTCTCGAGCTCAAGAAGCAGATCAAGCTGTCCACGACCGGGCACAGACTGCTCAAGATGAAGAGGGACAGCCTCATCGCCGAGTTCTTCAAGATCCTAGACAAGGCCAAGGGCATCAGGTCCGGCATCCAGGACAAGTACGACCGCGCCATGGAGAGGCTATCCATCGCGAAGGCGATCGAGGGCACGATAGGCGTCAAGTCGGCCGCGTTCGCCGCGCTCGAGAACCCGGAGATGGAGCTCACAACGAAGAACATCATGGGCATCGTCGTTCCGGAGATCCAGTCCAGGAGCGTCAAGAAGAGGATCGACGAGCGGGGCTACGGCATCATAGGCACGTCCTCCAGGATCGACGAGGCGGCCGAGGCGTTCGAGGACCTGGTGGAGGACATCGTCATCGCGGCGGAGATCGAAACCACGATGCGCAGGCTGCTGGACGAGATCGAGAAAACGCGAAGGAGGGTCAACGCGCTCGAGTTCAGGGTCATCCCCAATCTCGAATCGCAGGAGGCGTTCATCAGGCTCCGGCTGGAGGAGCTCGAGCGGGAGAACATCTTCCGCCTGAAGAGGTTCAAGGAGGCCTGATGGGCCTTATCGACAAGTTCGTCGAGATGTATCAGACCCCCGAGGGGAAGATGCGGCTCTTCCGCATTCTGTTCTGGATATCGACCGCCTTCATGCTCTTCGGGCTTGGGCTGATCGTTCTGTCCGTCTTTGGATGAGCCTGCAAGGGTAGCGGGCTCAGAACTGCTTCTAGTACGGAGACACAGCGAACAGCAAGGATCCTGCAAGGAATAGCAAGGGTTCGGCAAGGATTCCACAAGGATCCGACAAGAAACCCACAAGGAAGAAGCAGGATTCGACAAGGATCCGACAAGAAACCCACAAGGAAGAAGCAGGATTCGACAAGGATGTCTATGGTAAGTCTATGGTAAGTCCCTAGGATGTCACAGGAAACCCAGGCGGGACCTTAGGGAAACCTAGGGCGGAGCTTAGGATTCGCCTATGGTTTGTCACGACCCGTCCCGTGCACGCTGCTCAAATGAGTTCCCCATTCCTGGTGAAAGATCCGTGGAAGAAGCTCGGAGTCCGAATGCGATGGAAAGCGGGAAATATCAGCGCAGAATATAAACTGGTGAATGAGCGGGATAGCCGACGTCCTACTGTTCGTCTCGATAGCCCTTCTCGCAGCCGGCTTCTTCTGGAAGCACAACCGCTGCCACCTCGTCCGCGCGGCGGGATGGACGGTCTTCGGCATCTTCTGGTGGCTCCAGATACCCGACTACATCGCGGCGGTGGACGTCTTCAACGCCCTCGCGAGCGCGCTGGCCCTGCCCGCGTTCATGTTCTTCGCATATCACGAGTTCCTTTCCTACCGCTGGCGGGAGGAGTACCAGCCGCTCAAGTTCCTGGCGGGCGCGACGTTCCTCGCAGCGGGCATCTTCTTCACGGTCGACAGAATCCCGTTCCTCGCGGGGAACCTCATCCAGGTCGTCGCCGACCACACGGTCGCCCTGCTGAACGCGTTCGGCGGCAACTACTGGACCGAGGGCATCCACTACCCCGGCGGGTTCAGCTGGTACAGGGTCTCCGCAGATGAGATCTACGTCCCGATCAGGGAGGCGGACATACACATCATCCTTGCCTGCACCGCCATACAGGCCCTTGCGGTCGCGGTGAGCTTCATCGTCTCCACGGAGGCCAAGTGGAAGCGCAGGGGCATCGCGCTCGGGATTAGCATCCCCGTGATCTACATCATGAACCTCGTGAGGAACGTGGTCGTGATACACCTCTACGACGTCCAGAGCGTCAGCTTCGAGCTCGCTCACGGCTCCATTGGGAAGATGATATCGCTCCTCACGCTCGTGGGACTGGTCGTCCTGCTCTTCGAGATCCTGCCCCAGTTCTATGACAACATAATGGGCTCGTTCGACCTGCTGTGGAGAAAGGGGCCAAAGCACGAGCCGAAGGACATCTACGAGCGGCTGTTGAAGAAGAAGCCTACTTGAGCTTCCGCTCCCAGTCGCCCTCTTTGTATTTCTTCACCCCGACGATGAGGGCCATCATCTCGTCCAGGTCCTCGAGCGAGGTCACGTCGCCCGACCACTTCTTCTCGTGGAACCCGTACCTCGTCTCGAAGTCCGTAACAAAAGCCGCCATGGTGCTCTCCGCCCACCTGGGCGGGTTGCCAGCGAAGAACGCCGCAGCGTAGATGTGCGAGCCCTTGGCGATGAGTATCTTCTTCTCTCCGAACTCGAACGTCCTCAGCTGATCGTCCTCCCTGAAGGAGTCGCGTATGAACTCCTGTATCGCGGTCAGCATCCCCGCCAGGATATCCTCGTCCCTGTCCGCGTGCAGCCTTCTCGTCCTGTGAGCGATGAGCCTGCCCTCGTTGCCCACGATGAACATGTCCTCGACGGCGTACATCTCCCTGATGCTGCGCCACGCGAAGATCAGGACCGCGAGCACGACAATGAGAATGAATGCGGACCAGGGGAAGAACAGGACGTCCCAGATCGGCGGGGCGAGCGCTCGCACCCTCACCGACGCCGAGGCGGTGACGCCGCTCACCGTTGCGTTCATCCAGCCGCTGTCGGATATCGTCTGGGCCTTCAGCTCGTTCTGCGTGACGGAGCCCACGTTGCTCGTCCAGACGACCTGGATCGGGGCTATCTCCACCTCGTTGCCGTCGCCGTCATATCCCACGGCCAAGAAGACCTGCTTCTGACCCACCTTGAGGTCCACCGTGTCCGGGATCACCTCCAGCGTCGCCAGTGCCCCGGGGACGATGAGGAAGTCATCCGTCACCGCCGACAGGTTGTCGTCGTGGCGGGCGGTGATGTTCCCAACGCTTACCGCTAGAATGGGATCGAAGACCGCGTAGTTTCGCCGCTCAGGGGATATCGTGCCGAAGTTCCCGGAAAGGGACCAGTTCGCGTTCACGGGCCCGATGAAGTTGTCGAAGAAGTCGTATCCGTAACAGTAGAGGGTGATGTTGTCGTCCGTGGTTATCGTGCCCAGTGACCATGGGAAGACCCTCACTATGCGAAGCGCACCCGGTGTGACGGTGACCTGAACGCTCGCGCTCATCGAGGAGTTCGTATCGTTGCAGTACACCGTCCAGACGCTCCCGCTAGTGTTCGCCGAGCCCGGGTAGTATATCCCAGTGACGCCCACTATTCCGAGCGGGTCGGTCGTGTTCCAGACGGGCGTGATGACGACCTCGTTGCTCTTGTTGTCGTAGCCCCTGCAGTCGAAGTCCACGGACTCGTCGGTCGTTCCGGCCCAGGAGGCGGGGGTTATCTCCAAGCTATTAATCAACGCGGGCGCGATATCCACGGTCGCGTTCGCCCAAAGGCCGCCTGCGCTGGCGGTGATGATCCAGGAACCTGCGTCATGGGGAACATACATCCCGTTCGGGTCGACCGAACCGTTCACATCCGTCGTCGTCCAAGTGAACGTCATCGAGAGAACGTGCCCGTACGCGTCGTAGGCGGTCGCGTCGAAGTCGTGAACGTCCTCGGCGGTCCCGCTCCAGAAGGTCGGATCGATGACGATGTGATCGAGAGCCCCGAGGAACTCGTAGTCCAGGCTCATGTTGTACAGCTGAGGCGTGACTGTCGTGTCAGTCGTCATGAGATTCGCCCTGATGGTGATGTTCTGAGCGGTCAGCGCGGACAGGCTTGCGCCCGGTGTCGTTGAGATCCAGTTCGATGCGATGTCGTCCCAGTACCAGTAGGTGATATCGCAGGCGGGCGGGATTGCGTGCGAGGCGTTGAACTCCCTCCAGCCAACGAGCGGTTCGGCGGGCGTGAAGTCCATTGTTCGCACGAATCCTGTCGGGGAATACTGCCAGCCACTGATCGTTACGGAGTTCACGAACGGAGTTAGGCTGGCGTTCGTCGTCGTGAGCGAAATGTTGTACTGGATGTATTTGGCGGAGGGATCTTGTATCGGCTCCCCGGAGGAATTCGTGAGCGGTAGGGACCACGGACTCCAAGAGCCGTTTGGCGGGTATGTGTCCCCTGTCCTCGTTCTCACGGAGACGTTGTACGCGGGATCTTGTGTTCCTTCGACCCAGGATATGTTCTCCCATGTCGTGTTAAAGGAAGCATCGAAAACTTGAGACGCGAGCCAGCCATCGTTGTAGTCGGGCCAGATGATGGAGACATTATCGAATCTCAGGTCCGCCTGACAGGCGGCGGAGGTATCCACGATGAGATGCAGCGAGAGCGATATCTGATAGGTGTCCGCTGCCATCATGTAGGAGCTCAGATCGAAGTACATGGATGTCCACTGTTGCGTGGAAACGAACGTCTTGTTCCAGGTGAAGTCGCTCCCAGAGTTGTTGACCCTGACGGTCGCGTTGTAGAGCGAGGCGCCCTGCACGGTCTCGACGAGGTAGTCGAAGGTAAGGACCACACCGTGCGGCTGTCCAGAGGTTGGGTCGGGCTTCACAAAGGTCTGGTTGATGTACGCCGTCTGCCCGAAGCTCTTGTGGAATGTGAGACGGATGTCATCGACGTAGAAGAGGACGGGAACGGTGACGTTTGTGGCAAGAACTCGGATAGTCGCAATTGAAGAGAGGTCGCCTGTGAATTCTAGGAGGGAGAAACTGTAGTACCGCCATCCCGGAAACATCTGTAGTGCCGAGAGACTCTGCTCCACTCCATCACTTAAGTTCACGAATATCAGCAAATCAGATCCAGTGTAGGTCGTGTTTCCCCTGAAGACAACTCGGTTGTACGCTGACCAATCCGGGTTGCCTCCAGTACCCCGCTCAACTCCTCCCCATCTAGTAGGATCGCCATTAGGCACATACGAAACATTGAGCGATCCAGGTCCTTCGATAACGATGGTCGTCTCCTGATTTGGCGTGACTCCAGCACCGGGTGAGACCGTGCCGCTCCACCCCGTTCCGGCAATGTCATCCATACTGTCGAACTGAACATCAACCTCCCCGCTACTGTGCTTGAGGAAGGCATTCTCAGCGGTCCCATTCCAGCCCGTCGTGATATCAGGCGTCGTGCCGTCGCTCCACGGCCCGCTAGAAGAGAAGTCGCCGACAGAGATGAGGTCTCCAGAGTTCCCGCTCAGCTCGATGAAGTTGCCACCGTCGATGCTGATGTTGTGATCCGCCTCCGCGTCAAGGAAGTCTCCCTCCGTCGTGTCAGTGAAGCTCACGTTCACCCGCTCGAGCTCGGCGACTCCACCGCTGACTGAGACGCCGGAATGCGAGTAGTTCAGCGGGTCATCGAGATCCCAGGTCGCGGTCTTCGTCCCGTCGAGGTTGTCCACGACATCGGGGTCCGAGCCAGAGGACGCGGGAAGCCCCATGAGGAACGCCGCTTGCAGTACCACTACAGAGACGAGCAGGAGGCAGCTTCGCCTTCGGAGGCTTTCCGGCTTCATCGGCTTACCTCGAGGTTTTCTCCCTCCTCCCCCAGCGTTCTCCCCCTTCGATAGGAGAACTCTCGGTTTCAATGAGACAGATTCTACTTAAAGATATCGAAGAGCGCATCCAGCATCACAGGATTATCCCGAGCTGACTCTCGATGACCATCCTGCCCACCGCCTCGAAGGCCTCCTGGACGCCCTCTCCGGTCTTCGCACTGGCGTACGTGAAGGGCGCCTCGAACGCCTTCGCGATCTCCGTGGCCTCCTTGTCACCGAACTCGGCCTTGTCCTCGAGGTCCACCTTGTTCAGGGCGATCATGACGGGGATCTTGCCCGCCTCCTTCATCGTGGAATCCACCCAGTCATCCAGGTCCACGAGCGTT
>JAJISE010000046.1 GCA_022848865.1 Candidatus Thermoplasmatota archaeon
TTTCGGACATGCACGACGCCTTCCCCCAGGATGCGACGGAGACGCTCGACACGGACGGCGACGGCGTGGGGAACAACGTCGATGCAGACGATGACAACGACGGTGTCCTCGACGCGGCCGACGCCTTCCCGCTCAATCGGAACGAGTACCTGGACACGGACTCCGACGGCATCGGGAACAACGCGGACGTCGATGACGACAATGACGGCGTTCTCGACGCGGCCGACGCATTCCCGCTGGACCCCACGGAGACCCTGGACACGGACGGCGACGGCGTGGGGAACGCATTGGACACGGACGATGACAACGACGGTGCTCTGGACGACGAGGACCTGTTCCCGCTCAACTCGTTCGACGTCACGGACTTCGACGGTGACGGCGTAGGGGACAACACCGACAACGACGACGACAACGACGGCGTGCCGGACTGGGCGGATGCCTTCCCGCAGGATGCGAGCCGGTTCGAGCAGGACAACTTCTCGACGATCCTGCTGCTCGTGTTGGTCATACTGGTGATAATCGTCCTCGTGCTCATGCTCCTCCGAAGAGGCGGAGGGACGAAGGAAGAGGAGGCTTCCGAGCCACCACCGCCGAAGTAGAGCGTCGGGTCCCGAGGGCGTTTCGCCTCAGTCACTAGGGCTACTTCCAGTGAGCCTTAGGGCGGTTCCGGAGGGGCGGGCAACCATCGCGGGAGATTCGGTCCGGGATGCGTGGGGCAGCTCTACACGCGAGGATCGCTCCTCAGAGCTTTCCTGAACGCGGCGTGCTCCTCCAATGAGTCGAACGTTACTATTGGACCAGCCTGCCCGCACTTGCGACAGTGTTATGAACCTATGAAGACCCCTCTTGGCGTGTGAATCGCCTTCAAATCCGTTTCGCCACACTTCATGCACGCCGTGATGCGCATTCCGTCGCTGTACTTCCCCTCCATGGTCCTTCCTCCTTCCTGCGAATATGAGCAGGGATATCATTAGGATTGCGACGGCCGCCCTGACCGGCGCTGGTGAGGCTCCATCAGTTGCCCCTCACCTTTCCCGGGCGTCTACAGGTAGCCCACTGGGAATCGGATGCCAGCGCCCACTATTCAATCTCTTTCAGCCACTCATCGTCTAGCAGCTCGTCCAGGCCCTGTTCTTCCAAGGTCTCGGCCTCTTCCAGCTCCGCAGGCTCCTCATCGAGCACCTCGATCTCCTCGGGCTTCCGGCGTTTGGCCACGAGCACGAGAAGGAGGACAACCACGACCGCGATTATCAGGATGACCCACCAGTAGTCCGCTAGACCTGCCGCGTCAGCGGGCTCGGTCTCAGGCATCAGGTACACATCCCCGACGTCGACCTCATTCGCCAGCACGGTCGCCTGCAGATCGGTAACAGTCTCCATCTCGTACCCGTCGGCCCATGCCCTGAGGTCGAATGTCCCGAGCGGGAGGTCCTGGATGAGGAATCGTCCCGTGGGTGTGCTCGTGTCCGAGCCCAGCAAGTTGCCGCTCAGGTCGTAGGCCTCAACCGTGGCGCCATCGATGATCGCCAACGTCTCCACGTCCCTCACGACTCCGGAAACCGAGCCTCGAATCTCGTCGAGCTGAAGCGTGGCAGTCTCCCAGCCGCCGGCGGTGAGCGTCACCGTCTCATTGTCCTCCGCGTAACCACTCAACGACGCGCGGACGGTGTAGGCTCCCGCGCTCAGGTCGGTGAAGTTGAACTCCCCGCTCGAGCCCGTCGTCTGCGTGCTCAGAACGGTCTGGTCGGCCATCAGGTCAACGACGGCCCCCGCCAGCAGGGTGAGGTCCTGGTCAGTCACCGTCCCGCTGATGCTACCCGTGGCAGCGATACCGGAGACGACAAGGCTCGCGTCCTCGCTGTCCGTCATCGTGCCGTCGCTTCCAGTGGCGGTGAGAGTGTGCGTTGTCTGCGTGAGAGAGCCCGTGTTGCTGATAGTCAGGACGGACATCTCGGTCGCGTCCGCCACCAGCACGAGCGTCGAGGGATTGAAGGTCCTCTGCGCCGGCACAGCCAGCCCGCTCAGGCTCAAGCTCACAGACCCTGCGTACGTGTTGTGGGACGAGACGTTCACGTAGTATGTCGTCACCTCTCCCGCGGCTATCTGCCTCGAGACGGGCGAGATGTGGACCTCAAAGTAGGGTCCGACTATCTCCTGGTACTCCGCGATGATCGTCGCGCTTCCCGCCACCGTGTAGCTCACCGGATTGTCCGTCGGGCCGTAATCCCAGTACAGGAACTCGTAGTCCGTTCCGCCGACGTCCGCCGGGTCCTCCACGCCTATGTTGTCCGTCATACCATCGTTGAACCACTCGCTGTAGGGTGTCGTTCCGACCACCCCGGCGTCCGTCGAGACCGTTATGCCCAAGAGCGGGGTGCCGCCAACCTCGGCGCGAACGATCATCCAGTACTGGTGCAACCAAGCGGCATACGCTGTCATCGGGCCGTTCATCAATATCGGGTCGGACACCGCGTATTCGATTCCCGTCGCGTCCTGGTTCCAGCCCGCGAAGATGTAGCGCTCCACGTTCGGTATGACGACGTACGTGTCCGTGTCCAGGCCCGCGTAGGCCTGTGCCCCATCCTCGTACCAGCCCACTCCGGTGGGCGTTCCGTAGGACGTGTCCACGGTCAGGTAGTACTCGTGCGTCCACTGTGCATTGGCTGTCTTGGGGCCGTTCATGACGATCGAATCGGACGCCATGTAATCGATACCGGTGGCGTCCCCGGTCCATTGCAGGAACACGAACCTCTCCTCGCCCGGCGTCACGACATAGATGCCGATATCCAGACCGGCAGGCACGGCGGTCATCTCCTCAAACCATCCCTCTCCGATCGGGGTTCCATATGTGCTCTGTATCGAGAGCGAGTACTCGTGCCGCCAGATCGCATCCGCCGTCTTCGGGGAGTCCATCAGGATCCCGTCGGATTGCAGGTAGTCGGAGCCCGCGGCGTCCCCGCCCCAGTTCGAGAAGATGTACCTCTCCTCGTTCGGGACGATGACGACCAGGTCGATGTCGAGCCCCGCGAAGACCGTGGCGCCGGGATCGAACCATCCCTCACCCGAGGGCGTTCCGTACGGGCTCGTGACCGTGAGGTAGAACTGCTGCTGCCAGATCCCGTCCGCAGCCATGGGTTGGTCCATCATTATCGGGTCGGACTGCAGGTAGTTCGCGCCCGTCGCATCTCCTCCCCAGCTGGCGAAGAGCCATCTCTCCGCGTTCGGGGTCACGACATACATGTCAATATCAAGCCCTGCGTAGGCGAGCGTCCCGCCATCGTACCAGCCCTCCCCGCTGGTCGTTCCGTACGGGCTCTGGACGGTCAGATAGAACTGCTGCATCCAATCAGCCTGCGCGAATTTCGCGGAGTCCATTGAAATCGGATCGGACTGCAAGTAGTCGACGCCGGATGCGTCACCTGCCCACTGATAGAAAGCCCAACGTTCTTGGTTCGGTGTCACCACCCATGTGTCGATGTCCAGGCCCGCATACGCGTCCGTCATCTGATCGTACCAGCCCTCCCCGAAGGTCGTGCCATACGTGCTGTCCACGGTGAGGTAGAACTGCTGCGTCCAGAGAGCGGTCGCCAACCTCGGCATGATCATGTCTATCGGGTCCGACTGCGAGTAGTCCAGCCCCGAGGCGTCCGTGCCCCACGAAGTGAAGACGAACCTCTCGGCGTTGGGTATGGCGATGTACACGTCCGTGTCCAGACCCGCATAGGCCTGCCATCCGCTGTCGTACCACCCCTCCCCGCTCGTGACCCCGTACGGGCTAGTGACTGTCAGGTAGAACTGCTCTTGCCATATGGCCAGGGCCGTCTTCGGCATGTCCATCATGATCGGTAGCGACTGCGAGTAGTCCACGCCGGTGGCATCGCCGCCCCACTGGGAGAACACGAACCTGTCCGCGTTCGGCACGACGACGTATACGTCCGTGTCGAGCCCCGCATATGCATCTGTCATCTCGTCGTACCATCCCTCCCCGTTCGTGATCCCGTACGAGCTCGTGACAGTGAGGTAGTACTGCCTCGTGAAGGTGGCGGTCAGCGTGTCCGGTCCGGATATCACGATGCTGTGCCCCTGCGGTCCCAGGTCGCTCCACAGGCTGAAGACATACTGCACGCCGGGTCCTCCAGACTGGGGAGAGACGACGTCTATGAAGTGCATCGACCCCTCGTCCCACCAGAAGCTCTGCGGTGTTGGATAGGTGATAGTGTCTATCTCTACGTTCAGACCGGGCGGGTTCGTGCCGAAGTCGATCTGATACTGGATCCCGAAGTTGGCTGTTATCGTACCAGGTCCGTTGACAGTGATGACGTGGCTCTGGGGGAGCGAGTCGCTCCAGCTCAGGAAGACGTATCTCATGCCCATCCCGCCAGATTGCGGGGACGGGGCGTTCAGATCATGCATCGACCCCTCTTCCCACCAGAAGCTCTGCGGCGCCACGTACGTGGAGGCATCTATCTCCACGTCCAGGCCGGTCGGGTTCGTGTCGATTGTCACGTAGTACTCCCGAATGAAGAAGCAGGTGTATGTCCTGTCCCCCAGGACGGTGATGTCGTGCAGTTGCGGGCCGAAATCGCTCCAGTAATCGAAGACCCACCTGCTCGATCCGGTATCCAGCTGCGGCGAGGGGGCGAATATCTCGTGGTCGGAACCGATGAACCACCAGTACGACTTCGGGAGAATCTCAAGCATCCCGTCGATCCGCGCCTGCAAGCCTCCCACGGCGGGGTTTGCCAGGAAGCTGACCCGGTGCTGGAACATGAAGCCCGCGGTGTAGATCGTGTCGAGCGTCGTCGCCTGCACGGAGTGGTTCTGAGCCCCCGTGTCGCTCCAGTCCAGCCATACCGCGCGTGCTGTTGCATTGATGTTCTGCGGCGACGGCACGTCGAACGAATGGTTCAGGCCTGCGGGCCAGTTGTACGCTTTGGGCAGGGTGATGTTCTGGCCGTCCACGAACATGTACAGGCCGGTGATGTTTGCATCGACCGTCACTCGGCTGCCCGGTGTCGTGTAGAAGATGTCCCAATCCCCGATCCTATTGTCCATCCACGCAACTGCCGGATACCACGTGCCCCCTCGGTTCTGCGTCGTGAGACCCTTCGGTGACCCTGGAGATGGCGACGCAACGGAGTCCGTGGGGATGGCGGTGGAAAATCCGCCAGTCATGTCCGTATTGACTGAGATATAATAGAGGTAGTTGGTTGCGACGGTAAATACCATGTGGAAGCGTCCGCCGGTGGATGTGCTTGTCGTTCCCTCTCCGTCCACTGTCAGCTCGGGGGCGCGATCGTTCAAGCCAGGCGTGTCGAAGAAGTCAAACCCCCAGCCCGCACCAGGTGTCGTTGGGTCCAGGTCATATACGTATTCCATACGATAGTCCGTTGGGACTTCCAGGTGCCACGCTACCATCAACGTGTCTCCGTCCCTCGATGCAGCGACAGTCAGTCCGCCCTTTAGTTCCGGGCTGGACCACAGAGTTCCGGGTCCGAGCCAGGTCATACCGTTGTCCTCAGACCAGAGAATCCGCACCTCTATCGAGTCGATGAAGTGCAGCATATAGATCCTCGGCAGCGCGTCCGTGCACCGCTGGTACTCGAGCTTGGGACTCGAGTAGATTGCCATGTCACCCATGCCGTAGTCGTACAAGGGAAGCCACGACACGCCCATGTCAGGGCTTCCGTAAACGTGCAGGTCGTGGCCACTGCCGGGGACGTCCTCCTCGAACGCCACGTGGACCCGGTACACGGGCATGTCGTGCTCCAGCGTGATGCTGGGATTGAACTCGTCCATCGGGCCAGCGCTCACCATGACCGAAAACCAACCGACCCCGTCGTCCGAGTACGCGACGAAAATCTCCCTGTTTCCGGCGACCTGCTCCATCTCGTAGGCGATGAATATCCTCCCGTCCTGCGGCGAGACAGCTATGTCCGGGTTCGTCTCGATGTTGAACGATGCCACCAGGACGCAGAGGCTCCAGGTCTTCCCGCCATCGACCGAACTAGCATAGCAGATGTCCCAGTTGCCCATGCCGTTGGCGTCATGCTGCCACGCGGCGTGCAGCGTCCCGCCGGGGCCCGTTGCCAAATCGGGATTCACGTCCACGTTCGGGATGAAGTTGACCCCTTCGTCGAATATCCACCCGCTTCCCGCGTCGCCTAGCGGCTCAGGCTCGCTCGTGCCCGCTTGAGCCCGTTCCGAGGCTCCGAACGTCAGCACCGCGACCGCCAGGAACGCGGCCATGAGACACAACACAATCATGCGCACAAAATGCATTCTTTCCTTCATACTATCCCCTCGCAAGCGATTCCTCAGGATTGCCCCCTCCATTCAGGACGAACAACGAAGAAGTTTGCCCATATTAGAGCTTTTCCCAGGTGGGTGGAGGTTCCTTTCGCAACTCTCCCCTCGAGGGGATGCTGGCGCCGACCATCAGGACACTTCCCGCCACAGAGCTATCCGAATAGGATCCACGCAACGACGAGCGAGACCACGCTCAGCGCAGTGACGAGCCAAAACAGCCTTCTCGATCTGCGCGCCTCCGCCCCGAACCTCGGGGTCTTCATGCCCGTCCGCTGCGCCACCTCGTCGTAGACAAGGTACCAGATGGCGATGACCGCGATGAGGATGAACAGGCCGACGGTGACCGAATAGAGAGTCATGGTCCCTCACGACTAAGAGTCTTGCATTATAAGAGATTGCGTGTATGAACTGGTCCCGGGTCAGTGCGTGCCGAATCCTGATGATGTCGTTTCGCCGATCTCTTGTCTGGCTAGCCCGCCGGACTCACGTGAGAACCCATAAATACAACGGATTGTATATACAATTCCATGGACGTGAAGACAGTCACCATGGCTCCCAACGGACAGGTGGTCATACCCAAGGAGTTCCGGGACGCCCTCAGGATCGTGGGCAGGGCGAGGTTCTTGGCCGTGCGGGAAGGGGACCAGATAATCTTGAAGCCGCTTGAGAGGCTGGAAGCCTTGGAGGATTTCCGCGAGCTTGCCGCCAAGGTCCGAAAGAGGATCCTGGATGCCGAGATCACCGCCGCCGATGCCTTCGGAGAGGAAGCGGAGCGGCTGTCCTAGCGGGGAGCACATGCGCGTCGTCATCAACACGAATGTCCTCATTAGCGGGCTCCTTTTTGGCGGGAATCCGGCCAAGTGCCTGGAGCTCGCCCTCCTCGGAGACGTGGAGATGGTGCTGACCGAGGACACGCTCGATGAGCTGGGTAGGAAGCTTCACGACGAGAGGTTCCTGCTGAAGCCGAGCGAAGCCCTGCGCTTCTTGGCCCTCGTGCGCGAGCGGTCGGTTCTCGTCGAGCCGGAGGAGGGCAGTTGGGTTCCTGGTGATCCCGACGATGACAAGATCGTTGCAGCTGCTCTCGGAGGCGCGGCGACGCTCATCATCACCGGGGACGGGGCCATCCTGCGAGCATCGCCCTTCGAGGGTCTGAAGGCGGTCACGCCGAAGCGGGCCCTGCGCATTCTGAGGGACCCGAAGCGACTGTGAGCCGTCCACTGCGAGACCCTCCTGAGCGGTCAGCAGGCACCCCATTCAGGGATCTTCGGACTCCTCCTCCACCTCAGCCTTCTCCAATTCCTCCTGCTCCATCCGCGCTGCTGCCTTCTTCATCGACGTCGTGGTCAGCAGCACGATAACGATGACCACAACAAAAAGCAGAGTCATGAGCAGGAAGGACGTTTCAATCCCCTCCAGCGTGACGGTCACGATGTTCGAGTCCTCCGGCTCGTACGCTATCGACGTCGAGTTGTAGACCACTGTCGTGACCTTGAAAGAATACGTCTCCGACGACTCGAGGCCGGTCACCTCGTGCTCCGTGATGAAGCTGTCCCAGATGGTCCTATCGAGCGTCCAGCCCAGCCCGTCGTTCACGTAGACATCGTACCTGTCGAAGCCTGTCCCGTCGTGCTCGGTCCAAGAGAGCGTGACGCTGCTCGTGGAGACCTCGCTCGCGTTCAGGGTGACCGCCGCCGCGTTGCCCGCCAGGAACACCGGCAGCAGAATGATGAGCGTCAGCAGCCTTCTTACCTTCACGCGATCCCCCGTCCCGCTAATCGCGAGTGGAAAGATAAAGGTATGGTCACCGCTCGAATCCCGAAGTCGCGGGGGGCACTACGGGGAGCTTCTCCGCGAATCTCTGGAACCCTTGGATTGAGATAGGATCTCAAGGCCTCGCTTCTCCACGTGGCGAGGGATTTGTCACTAGACATAGGGATATGAACCAACAGCCCGTTGCTCTGCCAATGATCAGAATCCGTATCAACAAGGACCTGAGGGACGAGCTGAAGAGGATGAAGCGCCCCGGCGAGACGTACAACGATCTCCTCCTGCGGCTGCTCGGAAAAGCCCAGGCTCTGAAGGACGAGACCGAGAGGGCCATCAAGGACGCACGGTCGGACAGGTCTGGTGCATCAGATGGGTGAACACAGGTCGACCGTGATCTCCATTCGTCTTCCGGAGGACATGGTGCGTGAGCTGAACTCCATCGCCGAGTTGGAGGGTTGCTCGCGGGCCAAGGTCATAAGGGATGCCATTCGCCTGCATCTGAGGGACCTCAAGGTCTTCAATGCGTTGAGGGACGTCAAGGAGAGTGACCTCAAGGCTCTCGAGAAGAAGCTGGCCAAACGGGCCGAATCAAAGCGCTGAATGGGGGGCTTCTCGTTCTCCCGTCACGGACACGAGCGCGCCGTACCGCGGGCGGTCTCGCCTATGGTCCCCGAATGCAAGAGCGTCGATAAGGCATACGTACTATAACCGATATAATCAGTCGTATCATGACCACGACCATAGCCCTCTCGGAACCCACCAGGGACAAGCTCAAGACATACGGAAGGAAGGGCGAGACGTACGATCAGATTGTGTCTCGGATGATGGAGATCGTGGACCGCGAGCTGTACATGCGGGAAGTCCACGGACGCTTGGAGGAGAAGGAGAAGTTCATTCCGCTGGATGAGTTGGAATGAGCTACGAGGTAGTGGTCCACCCCAAGGCCGTCAAGAGGTTGAACAGGCTTCCGGACGACACGAGAGAGCTCATAAGGGCGAGGCTCCGGGACCTCTCGAAGGAGTTCGGCAGGCTCGGGTCTAAATGCACTCAGGGCACTGGGGCATGCGGTCCCTTCGGCGACGCACTTGCGTCTGGTGTGGAGCGGTCTCAAGACTCTTCGAATGACCTGAACTCAAGCCTGCCGTCTCTCAGGACAGCCTCGGCGTCCCCTCGAAGGACGATGGGCGGGCGTCTCATCTTGACGGAGTTACTCTCCAGCCATGCGGCGATCTCAACAAGGTCCAGCCTACCCATGGCAGCGTCCCTCGTCACCTCGAGCTCATCCTCGGTCTCCGCCTCCAGCCAATACCCGTTCAGAAGCAGGAAGTAGGCCGTCGAGAGAATGCTCGTTCGTTTGTTGCCGTCGACGAAAGGGTGGAAATCATTGATGGCCTTCAGCAGGTACGCCGCTTTGGTGTGGATGTCAGGGAGGATGTCCTCCCCGTACACCTTCTCCCTCATCCTCAGGAGTACGGACTCCAAGACTCCCGCGTACAGGATACCTGGCGAGGTCCCGATCCCCGCTGGTTCCGCACTCAAAATCCTTGCGTGGATTCCGATCACTATGTCCTGAGAAAGGTAGATCATTCCTTCGCTAGTTCGTCCAGCACCTTCTTGTGCTTCTTGATGAGGACGTCGAGGTCTTCTTCGAACTTCCTCTCGTTCCTCCTGGACAGTTTGGGCGAAGTGGCGGCAGTGCCTTCCCTTTTTCGGGGGTTCTTTCCGTTCGCCAGGTGACCAGCTCCCGCGTTGAGGAATAGGCTGTTCAGACTATAAATAACCACTGCAGATGACATTCCTTATCGGTCAAGGAGGCTTCCTTTTCGTTCCCGGCCATGTGCTCCTCCCGAACTCCTCAGTGAAAACGAGTCGAAATGACACCGGACAGCCCTCACACCAGGTCCTCGTACATCTCCAGGAAGTCCTCTTCGGTATGGACCCGCTTCTTCCTGATGTCCTGGATTCCCCTCCTTATGCTCTCGATCTCCGACTTGTCCGAGAGGACCTCAAGGGTCTCGAGCAGGCTCTCATACAAGGGCCTCGGGATTGAAACCATCTCCACATCCGCTGTCTTTGTCATACGTCAATTGATGGGCCTGGGGCTACGTATGTGTTCTTCTGGTCTTGTCCTGGCATGAACACGAGCGTAGAGATATCAGAACCTGAATGCCCCCTTCCTCCAAGATATGAGGGCCGCGGCGATCAACACCAGCACCAGCGCTATCAAGAAGATGGGTATCAACGCACGGAGCGCGTATAGGATGCCCGCCACCAGCACGCAGGCCGTCGTGCCCTTGTAGCTTATCCCCAGGATGGAGAGGATGCCACCTATCAGCGCCAAAGGTATGGCGATGTCGAGCAGCGTAAGTCTGTAGTAGCCGAGCGGGCCGAAGATCAGAATGGGGAGGAGGTTCAATGCGGCCGCGACGAAGAGCAGAATGCCCGAAACTACGAGGGCTCCTCGGCCCGGACCGGTCGCCTTGACATCTCTCGTATAGGCGACATCCTCGAGGGACTGTCCGCAACTCCAGCAGGTCGTCGCTATCTGTCCGACCTGGGCTCCGCAATGCGGGCACTTACTCTGCACTCGCCTCCACCAATCAGGGAGACAGAGTTCGACGATAAAAGTGTTGCGGGTGCGATGGTCAGACGTCCCCTCTCGTCCTGCTCCGCCCCGAGCACGAGCGCGCCACGTTGCAAGGCCAGCCAAGAGGATCCTCAAAGCAGCGGGAAGCTTCTCCTCATGGGCATCAGCCCGAGGCGCCCCTCCGAAAGCCTTTTCATGTCCCATCATTATGCGATTCACGAGGGATGTCATGTCAAGTGGAGGTTCCATACGTGAGCCCGGAGGAGACCAACCACAGGTTGTTCCCCGAGAATATCCTCTCACAAGGGGGGGAAATGTGCTTCCAATCACGGCCATCATCGCAGTGGTCGTTGTCGTGACGGTGGTTCTTGCCTTTGCGATTGGATCCTTCGGACCCCTTGAGGACACGGGGGAGGACATCGGCGAGGTCGACCCGTATTGGTGGGTGGACACGTCTTCTGTGTTGTTCAATGCTGGAGATCCCATCAACCAGTATGTTGCGTTCAGACTGGAACCAAGGACTATTGGTCCGCCTGCCGACAGGGTCTATTTCGCCTCAGGCGAGAAGGTCATAGCCCTGCGTCCTTCCACTGGTCTGATGGTATGGTATGATGAGAACAACAACAGGGCGTGCTGTTTCGAAGCGGACTCCTTGGTGACCGCAGGGCCAGTGATCAGCAATTACGGCGACGTCATGGATCGGAATACCGTTCACTGGATCCTCTACTTCGGAACCGAAAGCGGGGAGTTCTACCAGTTGAGGGAACCGGGATGGGCGGAAATGACTTACAGTGACAAGTCCTCCGAGATCCCCAGTGGAAAGGACGTCTCGCGGACAACTCTCGACAGCAAGATTACGTCGATAGCTATCTATTCGGATGGGGACGACCGCAGAAGTGCGAATGAAAGGGTCTTCGTGGGAACCGAGGAAGGCAACGTGTATGCATTCTCAGCCGTATGGAAGGACGATGGGAGCTGGTTCTTCGATGCAACCTTCGAGGAGTGGCAGGGGATATATCCAGAGAAAAGACCTCTTCCCCAGGACGAACATGTCATGGCCTACAGTCCCGCATCGAATGAGATCCTATTCGTCGGCGGAGACAACGGATTGCCGATTGACGCGACGGACCTGGTCGAAACATGGATTCTCGATCTCACAGGAATGACCTGGAGAGAGCTGGATAACATGTCCGTTGCACCCTTCCCACGAAGGGAGAGCGCTATGGTCTACATCCCGAGCGATGATTCCGCACTCTTGTATGGCGGAAAACTCGGGCGCAACATTCTGGACGATATGTGGGCCTTCGACTTCTCCACTGAGACGTGGATCGAAATCGATCAGAGGTTTGGTTCCTCTGGCGATAGAAGCGGACACTCGATGGCCTACGTCAACAGCGAGGATGCAGTCTACTTCCATGGCGGGCAACACTCAGACCTCAACAAGACAATGAAGCTGGACCTGAGCAGTTGGACCTGGTCAAGCATCGATACGTCCGAGGACGCCATTGCCAGGATGGGCACGTCCATGGTGCATGACCCCGTCAAGGACAGACTCATCATCTTTGGCGGAGACAGCTATGTCGAAACAAGCAGCAGCAATCAGACAAAGGTCTATGACATATCATCTGGCAGTTGGAGCTGGATCGATACACCAGTCAATCTCACGCCGAGAGCATGGACGTCCATGGCATATGACAACGTGACAAACACCGCAATCCTGTTTGGCGGTGAGGACGAAGTCGGAGAACGCATCAACGAAACCTGGAGGCTGAACCTCACCGATGATACGTGGGAACGATTGGTTCCCACTTCTTCGCCATCGGCCAGATTCGGCTCATCCATGGTCTTCACGGGCGATTCCCAAGCTTTCCTGTTCGGAGGAGATGATCACGAACCAAGCGAGCTCTGGAACATCACCGCCACTGAAGGCCCGATAATCATGGCGAGTCTTCCTCTGATGTCAAAGGGCTCCCCACAGTCCTCACCCTCTGTTTATTCCCAGTATGGTAGTGAGGAAGGGGAGTTCATCGTCTTCAATGGTGGAGGATATCTCAACCACGTCCGCACAGAGGACGGCACGCCGGTGTGGAGCGGGGATGAGCAGGATTACATCCTCCCGGACGGAACGATCTTCGTGGGGCAGAACTGGTCAACGGCTCCGATATTCTCGCTATGGGACGGAAATGTTGCCTCCCTGATCTATCTCGGAACGGGCAACGGATTCCTGCACGCGCTGTATCCCGAGAATGGAGGCGAGTACGAGGACTGGACGGAAGAGGAAGATGGCAGGCTCAATGAGGAGAACGGCCTGTACGGCATTCAGCTCACGAAGCCAGGCGGGAAGCGCGACACGGGCGCCTTGACAGTACCCGAACCGGTTGGAGGGTACATCTACGTGGCCTCCGACTCGCGCGTTGCCTACAAAGTCCAGAGGGACCGGGTAGGGGACTCGCGAGCAGGCTCGATCAAGGGCAGGCTCGTCACGTACGGACCGGTGGTGACCCAGCTTCAGTTCTTGTTCGGATCGGATACGGTTCTCTTCGTAGACACGACCGGCAGGCTCTACAGCGTCAACCAAGACTGGAAGGTGAACTACAGGGTGTACGTCGGATCGAACGTTACGAGCGGCATCTCGATCTGGAAGGATGAACAGGGCTCAGGCCACCTGCATCGGTCAGTCTGGTTTGGCGGTGAGGATGGAAAGCTCTACTGCTATTCCTCGATATGATAAGTCCCATGAGCGCAACTTCAGGTCCGTGATCATCGCGATAGCCGAGCCAAACAGCCCTCTTCCTCCCTCTCCGTCGTGAATACGAGTGCGCCGCACCGCGGGTGGTGCGGTCATATGGGAATCGTCTTCATTTGAATACAAAGGAACGTACAGATGAGATTTTATACTCCCCTCTCGCTAGGATCCTCTGTGGGAGGGGTCAAGTGTCGATGCCCTTGAAGACGATCTGCTTGTTCGTGTGCGCGCAGCTTTTGATCGGTGTTGCCGGAGCCGCAACAGACTCGTATTCCGAGATTGGTACAAGGGACGACCTGGTTCTCAGAGTCGGCGTCAACGACGACATGAAGACCAGGAACTACCTCCGCATAATGGACAAGTGGACCATGGCCACGCTTGACCCCGTGTACGACACTGTCGCGAAGTTCGAGAAGGAGACCGAAGAGCCACTTCCCTACATTGTCCTGGGCGTGGACGCCGACGACAGCGGTGTCTTAGACCTGGACGAGTACGGAACGTTCGAGAAGGAGAGCCTCCCCCGAGAGGTGACTGCCTACTACGACCTCAACAGTGTATACTTCCACGACGGCGTGCAGGTGACCATGGACGACTTGCTCTTCTCCTACCACCTATGGGCGCTCTATCCCCGTCACCACGAGCTCGATGTCCTCAAGGACGGGAACAACATGCCCGGAACGAACTATTCGCTCGATCGGTGGCTGAACGTTTGGCCGGTCAGTGATGTCTGGGGTCCAGGGATCCCCACAGATTCGAACGAATCCCTCACGTTCGCCCTGCACTTCTCTCTGCAGGCCGACTTCTGGGCCTTCACAAAGATGACCCTTGGCGGTCTCAAGCTCATGCCGAGGCACTTATGGGAGGGAACCGGCAAGGTTTGCGTGGACGCGCGGAACGGGACCTGTCTGAGCTGGCGAGAGGACATACACGACTCCTTCGGATATGCGTATGACCCCCAGACGCATAACGGCGTTCCCATGTCGAATCCAGGCGCTTTCCGGCTCAACCTGGCCGAATATTGGGACCTCGAGGATGATCTCATCGTGGGCACCGGACCCTTCGCTTTCGTCAAGTGGACACCGGGCGTGACTGTTCGGCTGGACAAGTTCGAGGACTACAAGGGGGATGCGCTCGCCTGCGAGAAGGAGGGTGAACCGCCCGTTTGCCAGGGGAACTTCTACAGTTATATGCACCAGCCCTATATCGACGGGATATTCTTCAAGATCTTCAAGAGTCAGAATTCTCTAGTGTTCGCACTTCAGGCGGGTGAGATAGACTACATTGGCCTCTCGGTACCGCCTCACATGGTACCCGAACTTGTGGACGACCCCAATGTCACATTGGAGATGGCGCCCAGCAAGGGATTCGGCTACCTCGGGTACAACATGCGGAAGTCGCCCTTCGGCTATCCCGACAACGACCCCACGAAGGGTGATGACGGTTTCTGGCTGAGGCAGGCGATTGCTCATATCATAAACAAGAGCTACTTCCAGACGAACCTGCTGCAGAACTTCGGACTCATCGGTGACCAGCCCGTCAGTCCAGCGTGGTTGGAGTGGTTCAACGCTTCCGTCATCAAGTATGACCTTGACTGGTACTCTGCCGAGCAGATCCTGGACGATCACTACACCGTCGGAGGGTGGGGGCTCGGCCACGGTCCCAGCGGATACAGGAATCTGCCGACCATCGGCGATGGAAGATTCGAGATATTGTGCCCGTCCGCGAGCTACGATCCCATCCTTGCTCAAGCCTGCAGCATGATCGCGTCCGGTATGCGGTCAGTTGGCCTGAACGCCTCTGCGAATCTTCTAGCCTTCGGAGAAGTCGTGGAGAAGCTGGCGAATCGCGATGTGGACATGTGGGTCCTTGAGAGCTTCATCTGGACCCCGCCACCTGACTACTACTACAGCTTCTTCTTCTCAGGCATGGGGCGT
>JAJISE010000047.1 GCA_022848865.1 Candidatus Thermoplasmatota archaeon
TGAGGTTGCGGAGCGCCTGCGATTGAAGGAGGACATCGATTCCTTCGAGGGTGCTCCTGCCACGGAAGAATCCCACTCTGTTCCTGTCTACTGAGGAGGAGCCCCGTTCCCACGATCGTCTTCTTCCTTGGGATGCTGACCGCCCGGAAGGAATGCCATTCTCCGCGGGGAACCTTCCATTCTTCCCTCTGAAACGATTTCATACTGGCGGAGTCGATGTCTGGGGAGACGGAGCCAATCCTCGTCTTCATATCGCCATGTTCATGGTGATCACCCTCATCGCTCTCGCCTTCGCTCCGTGTCTCAGCCTCCCAAAGCGCCCTTTAACCGTTGCGAAAGCCTTTTCCCCAACCGCGGTTATGCTGGGGCGTGGGAGGAGACCCGAAGAAGGCGGAAGTGCAGAACATAGTCGCATCAACGCGGCTTGCCGATAAGCTTGACCTGGACGCTGTCGTGCCGATACTGGAAGGCGCACAGTACGATACCGAGAGGTTCCCAGGATTGGTCTATCGCATGAAGAAGCCGAAGACCGCCCTTCTCCTGTTCAGAACCGGGAAGGTCGTGTGCACAGGAGGGAAGAGCCTCGATGATGTTCGAGAGTCCGTGGAGATCGTTGCGGGCAAACTGCACGAGGCTGGAATGCCCGTTGAGCGGCATCCGGAGATAACTGTTCAGAACATCGTGGCCGTGTGCGATCTTGGCAGCGATCTGAACCTCAACAACATCGCCATCTCGCTTGACCTGAACATGGAGTACGAGCCCGAGCAGTTCCCCGGGCTGGTTCTCAGGCTGGATGATCCCAAGATAGTCTGTCTGCTCTTCGGCTCGGGCAAGATGGTCCTCACGGGCGCGAAGAACACGGAGGACCTGCACCGGGCGACCGAATCGGTCAGGGAGATCCTCAGCAGGAGTGGGCTCCTGTAGCACGGTCGTGACAACGAGCGCTCGGAGCTGCATCGAGGCACGACTGAGCCATTTTCGCCCATGCGGGATCGAAGAAACCCGAGAAAACATACTTGGACGTAGATAAGACGCATATAGACTGTCAGGTATAACGGTGTTATGAACCACGTGAACATGGAGAGCCTGACGAAGCTAATGGAAGCGATCAAAGGGGACTCCGCGAATGCAAAGATAACCCCCAAGGTCACGGGAAAGTGGATATTCGAAGAAGGGCAGCCTCAGTTTCGCTCTGAAATGGAGGTCGAGGGGGGAACCTTCACTGTAGATGCCGACATGCCCACCCCACTGGGAGGATGGGGAAGCGCACCCGGTCCGCTGCACTACTGTCTGTACGGCCTAGCATCTTGCTATGCGTTCACCTTTGCGGCTCTTGCCGCGATGGAGGGAGTTGCCCTCAGGAAGCTTGAGGTTGAAACTGAGGGCCACATCGACGTATCGAAGGTCTTTGGACTGTCGGATGACCCCATCGTTGAAGAAGTCAGGTGGAGAGTCGTTGTCGACTCTGACGCCGACGATCAGACGACAGAGAGACTGAAGAAACTCGCCCAGGAGAGGTGTCCGGCGGTCTACTGCCTGATGAACCCGATCAAACTCACGATCGACGTTCGAAGAGGGTAAGTGGAGACTCCCTGACAGCGAACGAATCCCACTCGCTCACCCGCGGCCTCGGGTGCTCCGAAGAACCTCGAGGATCTAGGAAGGAAGCACCACGAACCCGTGGACCTCGAAGTCCCGGTCGAAAGCGAAGGCCGTATCGATCTTCAGGCGCTCCATGATGGCGAAGGACAGCGAGTCCGTCAGATCGATCGCCTTGTCGTAGTATCTCCTGAAGTAGTCCATACCCAGGCTCCAGTCCTCCTCCCGAACCTCTTCGATCAATAGGAACGTGGAAGAAAGGATGGAATCCAGCTGACGGATAGCCTCCTTCTTGGACGCGCGTTTCGTCAGGCCGTCGACGTACTCGATCAGCACATTCTTCCCCGTCACGAAGCGATGCCCCTCCTCAAGCGACGCCCGCAGGAACTCCTCCGACGCGGCGTGGTTCCTGTCCTTCCTGGAGGCCAGGGCGATGAAGCCGCTGGTATCGACGTAGATCCTCAACTAGGGCCTCCAGTCCTTGCGCTCGCTCCAGTCCTTATCTCCCAGGTCGAGGGCACCGACGATGGAGAAGATGGGATCGTCCTCGACCTCCCCCTCCCGCTTGCTGATGTACTCCCTTATCGCGTCCCTTATCGCCTCCTTTATCGGGATGTTCCTCATCTCGCTCAGGTTCCTCAGCTTGGAGTATGAGGTCAGGTCCAGCTCGGTCTGGATGTACTTCCTCTTCATGGTGTGGAATAGGGTTTGGGCATACTTAAATGTTTCAGAACATGCAAATGTCGGACGACATCTAGACGCATCCCTCAGTCCAGGCGGGAAGTCGTTCCAAAGGCGCAGGACCACACGAACTGCTCAGCCCTCGCTTGCTTTTCGAATCAACAGGATCCGGTTTCCTCGGTCTCACGGACATCCGTAATCTCCCCGCTCTCGCTTACGAGTGAGTCTTCCCAATCGAGAATGCCGGCGTTCGAGAGCAAGGACGAGCCTGCCCCGCTTCATGTTCTCCTTGTTCCGGCACCATGCCCATCACTTGCTGACGAGGGTCCACAATGCATCGCTCGAAGCTCTCACCCAATAGCCTTGGCTCGGGCTCATGAAATCGGCGTCAGTGAGCGGTCTCAGGAAGTTCGGCGGGGCCGATGGATCATAGGCCTCCACCCTGTCCACCGGAACGGTCGCCTTCAGGTCCGATATGCGGTATTTGGGGTAGAACGATGGATAGCCCACGAGGTTCCACCCCTCGTAGAGCTGAATCTGCGTCTGAACGGGAATCACCCCCGCGACGGTGAAATTCGATCTCCCCGTGACGCTCACCCACACTCCCATCGTGTGGTCAATCCGATTCAGGGAGCTGTACGACTTTGACCTGGAGTAGGTCTTCCACTGATGCTGGAGCGGGTCGAACTGCCACGCCCTGTCGAAGTCGACCGTCTGCAGCACCACATCCAAGGAGTCGTCGTACTGCCGCAGGGGGATGGACAGGAGGTTCGGCCCTTCTAGAAGAGGGCGCGTGAACTTCGCGGGCTGCTCTTGAGCGCAGGAGGAGATGTTGGAAGCGGTCACAGCACAGACGCGGTAGAAGACGTTGGAGAAGTTCCCCTCTCCGGTCCCCGGGTCCAGGTGCCACTTCGACATCCTGGGCTTGGAGGCGATGAGCGTGTAGTCCTTCCCGCTCGGATCGAAGCTGGCACTCCTGTAGACCTCGTAGGACTTGACCGACTGAGCGCCGCCGAGGTCATCCGCTGACAGGTGCCAACTGACCTGCACGTCTCCGAGCTTGTAACCCACGAGGGAGGCGTTCAGATATACCGGCGGACCTGGCACTTGCCCCGTCGCCGCCTGCGCGACGTTCGATGCCTCTCCCTCCCCTGCGCTGTTCACGGCCCTGACGACATAGAAGTACGTGCCCGGAGTCAGCCCCTTGTCATCGTACCGAAGGATGCCCGTCTCCATGATGAAGGAGAGCGCGTAGGGCGTGGCGCCCCGATACACTCGGTATTTCTCTATCTCGAGACCGCCATCGAAGACAGGCGGCTCCCAGACGAGTCTCACGAGATCGGCGCCACCTCTTGCCCTCAGGTTAAGTGGCTTGGACGGGGGGGACGGGGGCAGAAGGGGATCCATTCGAGGGCTGGGATCCTCGCTCGGATGGTCCGGGTCGGTGCTGATCACGTACGGCGTATCTCCGATTCCGTCGCCATCCCCATCTACGCCCGTGTAGTCGCTCCAGTAGTTCCGGTAGAACCAGTCGTAGCACCAGTCGTAGTAGTAGTCGTAGCAACCCTCGTCGTAGGCCTGCACCACGTTGCCGATCATGTTGTTGTCAAAGACATGGACGAAATCCGTGTTGGCCAGACCGATACCCTGGCCGTTGAACATCACGGTGTTCTCGAAGATCTCCACACCATAGGTCCACCATACGAAAATGCCATAGTCGTTGTACGAGATCGAGTTCCCGCGGACCTCGCTGGAGCCCCGTTCCGATATCAGGATTCCGGTGTTGCTGTAGGAAATCTGGTTGTCAATCACGGAATTGCTCCAGGGTCCGTTCTCTATGGGCCAGTCTCCCATGTCGATCGCTATGAGACTCCAGGAGAACGAGTTGCCCTCGATACGGTTGTTGTTGGAGCGTTGTCTGATGGTAACACCGTATTTGTTACCCGTGAAGATGTTGCTTGAGATGACGCAGTTCTTCGTCGCGGTCATGTAGATGCCGATCTCGTTGCTCGCGATCACGTTCTCTGAGATTAGGCAGCCCGTCACGCCGCTCAGTCTGATCCCGGGGTCGATCGGCCCCGGCGGTAAATCATAGGAGTAGTTGTTCGTGATCGTGAACCCCATCACCTTCACATCGCTGGCGGTCACGCTCACGACGTTCTCGGCTCCGCAGCCGTCGATGGTGGTCGTCAGTGCTCCCTCTCCAAGCAACGTGAGCGGCTTGTTGACCAAGAGACCCCCGCAGTAGGTCCCGTTGTAGACGTAGATTGTGTCCCCGGGGATTGCGACGTTTATCGCCCCTTGAAACGAGGTATAGTTCCCCGGACCCGTCCCGCCGACGTAGAGAGTGCCCGCGCTCACGTTCACGGGGACTACAACGAGTCCCGCCAGAAGCGTGCCGGTCACGAGGAGAAGCACGACGGAGAGACTTCGGATTCTCATATCATCCTCCAGTTCGTCCGCTGCTCGATCGCCTCGATGAAACGTTTCCCACTTCCCGCACACAGTCTTCGTGACCTGCGGAACCGCATATCCTGGACCCGCCGCCTCCGCCAGGAGGCGTCCAGCTCACCGTGTTGTTCTCGAACCCGGGTACGCGTATCAGGTCAAGCGGGGGCTTCAACGCCACGAGGACAGTCGCGCTCGCCTCGTTCGACCTAGCCCCCTCGCCGATTGCGTTTCTAGCCGCGACCCGGTAGTGGTATGTCTTCCCCAACTCGAGTCCCGTGTCAACGTACGTCGTGACGTTCCCGATTTCGACCAGTAAGGTCTCCGTACCTGGAGCATAGCTGCGGTAGATGCTGTAGTTCGTGATCGGGGAACCGCCGTCGTATCGTGGAGGGTGCCAATCGAGCACTATTCGCGCGATTCCAGCTGTCGCCTGTAAGTCTTGGGGTCTGGACGGAGGCGCTTGAGGCACAACATAGGGCTCCATCAGGGGATACCTATCTTCATTGTGCTGCGGTGTGACGTATTCATAGGGGAAATTCGGACAGACGTCCACGACACGCGGTGTGTCTCCAAAACCGTCGCTGCCTGGCTCCGTCTGGTTCGGGCCACTGAACTCGTCAGGACCCGAGTAGTCGCTCCAGTAGTTGCCCCCTGAGGGATAGCCATTGTCCCACTCGTTGTCGTAGCCGCTGTCACAGGCATGATTCGTGTTATCGACGAAGTTGTTGTGGTAGAAGACATTCCCCACACTCGGATGCCAATACTCGTACTCATCCAGGTAGAGGATGATTCCCCATTTGTTCCCTATGATGTCGTTCTCACGGATGGTGTTGGTGCAGGACAGATACAAAGAGATTCCCCAGTCACTGTTGGTGATGCGATTCCTGGCAATCAAGTTGTTCGAGCCCCATATATTGATGGCAGTCCACTCTGGATTGGATATCGTGTTGTCGGTGACTGTGTTCCCGTAGGAGAAGTAGACGATGATTCCACCTCCCTCCGAGGAGAGATCATTGTGCGCCACTTCGACTCTTTCCGAATGGTAGAGGAAGATGCCGTGACCATCTTCGAATGTGTTGTTTGTGATGGTGCTTTGCCACAGGGAGTCTGCGAATATGGCCTCACGGGTGGAGCTCCGAAAGATGTTGTCCCTGATCGCTATCTCACTCGAGTATCGGAACTCAGAGGGTCTGATGCGGATGGCCCACGTGTTGTTGCTGAAGCTGTTGTTGCTGATGACGCAGTTGTGTGCCTCCCACAAGAGAATGCCGATCAGGTTGTCAGAGATCACGTTGTTGGAAATCAAGCAGTCGGAGGCCCCGATGACACTAATGCCTGGGTCAACAGGAACGGGCGGGGGCGGTGGTTCAGGAGCGCCATCAGTCCCATTGACGATTGTGAAGTCTCTGATGTGCACTGAATCGGCCAAGATGGTCACAGCGCTCACGCTTCCGCAAGCGTCGATGGTCGTCGTCAGCGCTCCCTCCCCTCGAAGCGTGAGTGCCTTGTTGACCAAGATCTCTCCGCAGTACGTTCCGCTGTACACGTACACGGTGTCCCCTGGTGTCGAAGCGTTGATTGCATCCTGGATAGTCGTGTAGTTGCCAGGTCCCGCCCCGCCGACGAAGAGCACAGTTGCCTGTGCGCTTGGAAGCACGCTCATGCCCGCCAACGAGGCGCACAGGAGGAAAAGCACGACCACCAGGCTTCTTCTCATCATAGCAGTCTCCGGTTGTTAGGGATCCGAACGCGCCCAGGTCGCCCCCCAATCCGGTGTCTGGGTGGACGTCCCGATGGAACCAGTCCCCGACACTCTGCTCTCGAATGCGGTGCTAAAGGGAACCCCCACGCCTGGTTCAGGCAGGCAGTCTTCGTGACCCGCGGAGCTGCATGTCCTGGACCCGCCCCCTCCACCAGGTGGTTTCCGGTTCACCGTGATGTTCTCGATTCCCGAAAGCCCGTATTCCTGGGGCAGCGGCACTGGCATTCCATCGGATTGGAGAGTGCCATACAAACCGACAGGAGGAGAATGAGGAGCATAGGGCCTCATCAGAGGATACCTGTCTGCAGGGTCGCCACGGTCAGGCGCACAGGGAGGAACGACACGAGGCGTGTCTCCGATCCCGTCTCGCCCGGGTCTATCTTGGTACGGCCCTGAGAACTCATCCTCACCCGTGTAGTCGTCCCAGTAGTTCCCTCCCGAAGGATATCCGTCGTCCCACGTGCCGTTGAGGTTGTCGTCGCAGGCATGTTCTCCGTTCTCTATGAAGTTGTTGTGATACACCCAGTTGCTCCCCCGAGGGTCATCGATTTCGACTCCGGCCACATTGTGTCCGATGGTATTCCCTGAAATGAGGTTGTCGTGGGTGCCTAGCAGGCGGATACCGGCTATCGAGTTCCCCATTATCCTGTTGTTGGTGACTGATATCTGGACGGCACTCGCAAGTCCCGCGTATACGCCCCGGTCGTTGTCCGAGATCAGGTTGCCGGTTATGAGGATGTCCCTCCTGGGGTACCAGCTCAAGATTCCGTCGCCGTAATCCGAGACGGTGTTGGCTCTTATCTGGGCATCGCCTGAGTAGAACAGGGCTATCCCGTAGCTGCCGCTTCCAGATACGCGGTTGCCGACGATCTCAGCGTCGTATGAGTAGGCAAGCTCGATTCCCTTGTCTGTCTCAAGAATGACATTGCCCAGTATGGAGCTGCCGTCCGAGTAGGAGATTCTGATCCCCCGTTCCTTCTGCGAGATGCTGTTGCCCTGAATCACGTTGGCGTCAGAGTAGAGGACCCTGATGCCACCACTGAGACCCTTCAGGATGGCATTCCCCTCTATCGTGTTGTGACTCGAGTAACGGAGAGTGATCCCCTGTATGTCCCCGTGAAATGTGTTGTTGGCGAACCTGCAGTCATGGCCACGATGCAGGACGAGCCCCTTGTCCGATGACCCGCCGATCGTGAATCCGGAGACTTCCACGTGAGACTCTGACACGAAGACCGCCGTTGGGCGATTCTCGGCCCTGATCTCGGTCGTCTCCGCGTGCCTGCCCACCAATGTGAGCGGCTTGGATATTGAGACGCTCTCCTTGTAGACGCCGGAGTAGACGTAGACGGTGTCCCCTGGATTCGCGGCGTCGACGGCTGCCTGGATCGTCGTGTAGTTTCCCGGACCAACCCCACCTACGTAGAGCACTGCCGCACTCGCGCTCGGAATCAGGCTCGTGCCCGCGAGGAGCGAGACGAGCATTATGAGCGCAAACGCAAGAGCCCTTCCTTTCGCAATCCCTCTCATACTGTATCATTCGACCTGGTCGCATAAGAGGATTGTATACTGGGAACGCGCGACTCTATCAGGAAAATGGTCGCCTATTCGCACGAATCCTTGCATCTAGCGAGGGTCACTCGCTCCCCGTCTCCGCGAACGCCTCGAGCAGCGTCCCCGTCGAGACCGTGCTCTTCGGAGCCTTCTCCAGGAGCGCCCCGTCCGCCGTCCACAGCAGGCAGTCCTCCATCTCCGCGAGCGCCAGGTAGCACCCGTCGTAGAAGGAGAGCCCGTTCGACCTCGCCACCTCGATCGAGCGCGTGAGGAGGATCGGGTCAAAGGGGACCTCGTCGACCAGACCGATCGCCTCCGCGAAGGGCGGCGTCCTTCCCCCTCGCGAGACCTTCAGCGCGACGCTCCCCAGCTCGTACTTGACCAGCTCCGGGGAGAGCAGCTTCTCCCTCGCCGTCAGAAGCAGGATGAGGGCGCGCACGTCGTCACTGTCCTCCTCCTCCACGAATGTCTTCGCCAGGACGCTCGCGTCGACTATCACGACTCGTCCCTCAGCCTTCTGATGATGTCCGCGACGCTCTCGCGGCTCCTGACCGCCTTCTCCTTGAGGACTCCGAGGGACCGCTGCGCCCTGATCCTGGCGGCCTCGGCCTCGATCGCCCTTCGCGAGACCTCCGCGGGGCTCATGCCCTCCCGCTCGAGCTCCTTCAGCACGTCCTCGCCCACGCGTGTCGAGACCACTCTGGAGCGCATGTATACACCTCTGTATACAGATATGTATGCCGAGGGTAATAAACCTTCCCGAAGCGGTCACTCACTCGTCGGATCAGTCGAACCCAACGACCTTACCCGTCCCATCCTCCACGACGACGGTCTTGGGGGCGTCCTTGAGCACGCCGACGTCGAAGGTGACGGTCCAGACGCCCTTCTCCGCGTACTCTTTCACCTTCCTGAGTTGGACGAAGCTGTAGCCTCCCTTCCTCTCGATGAACTCCCTCGCCTGGTCGACGATCCACTCGGTCGTGCTCTGCATGATCTCCGACCTTGTCAAGGCGCTCCAGCGAGATAAGGGTTTCCGAAGTGACACGTGCCACTGTCTCGTCTGGACAAGGCCGCGAGGGGCGCTCACTCGTTCATCATCCGCACGCACTCCTCGAGGGTTACGACCTCTCGACTCACGGCCGTGAGCGTCTCGGCCGACATATCTCCCTCGACCAGCTCCCGCCCCGCCCGCCTCGCGGCGTCGAGCACGTCCTGCGCCTCGCCCTGCTTGAGAAGATGCCTCAGCACCCACCCGTGCGGGCGGAGGAGGGCGCCTGCGAACTCGCGGCCCAGGTTCTCGCACGCGGCGCGCACGTGCACGAGCAGCGGGTCGAAGTTGTCCAGCTCGTGGAAGCCGCAGCTGGAGACGAGGACGAGCCTGCCCCGCTTCACGTTCTCCCTGAGCGCGTGGCGGCAGTGCCCCCCGCGGAGCTCGAACTCCGGCTCGAGCAGGGGTATCATCCTGTCCAGGAGGTTCTTCAGCGGCCCGCTCATGCCGTCGACGTAGAGGGGCGTCGCGAGGACGAGGACGTCCGCGGTCGCTATCTTCTCGAGGACGGCGCGCATGTCGTCTTCTTGGTGGCACTTGCCCGGCGTCCGGATCCAGCAGGCGAAGTCGCCCTGGCACGGGCGGATGTCCAGGTCCTTGGTGTGGATGAGCTCCGCGTTCCCGAGCCCCTCGAGGAAGGGCTTCAGGATCAGGGCGGTTACGCCTCCCGAGCCGCGGGGGCTGCCGTTGATCGCGAGGACTTGCATACGCACGAGATGGGCGGGGCGGTTCTTGTGCGTTTTGGGCGGGAAGCGCAGGCTCCTACTTTCGGTAGACATCCGGAGTTCGTGGATCCATCTCAAGCTTGATGTCGTGCTTCTCGAGCACCTTCTCGACTGAACACAAAAGATGGCAGAGCCCCTTGAAGTAGCTTGGGCCCTTACTCTCGATTCCGTGGCTCTTGTTTCTGACAACGTAGACAAGGCCGCTGTCCCAGCACACTCTTTGAGTTACTGCTCCCTTCGGGTTGCCGTCGATGTCGTTCGTCCAGAAGCGTATCCTCAGTTCTATCATGCGTTCACCTCTGGGAACATCTTTGACTTTCTTTGTCATGGGTATCTCCTCGTTGCCCAGAATCTGTATCAGGGGTATAACTCTTTCCGGAATTGGCTTCCGAGGCAGGCTAGCTCCCTAATGTGATCCCATCGAATCCAAATCGAGGAATGGGCGGGCGATTCTCTCGGCAATTCAGGAAGTTTGATATGGGTACATGCATTCGAGGGTTGTATGAGGGATAGCTATCGTCTGGTCTACTTCCTGGGGGCAGGGGCGGCGAAGGCATGCTCGTCGACCCCAATGTGCACATCTCCTGGCGCGTGTGGGAGGAGACATGGGAGTTGTTGCCTAGCGGGGGCTATGCCGTGGGGCATACGGGGAACCGCACATCGCACTTCGCTCGGTTCGACGCGACCTCCAGCGACATCGCGTACACCGTCAATCCGACCGACATGGGTCCTGACGTCTCCATGGACTACATCACCCGCGACTCGGTCGGGAGGACGTATCTGATCGGTTCGACCCTGGACGTGTACGGCGTGGATATGCATCCCGTGTCCTCGTTCTCGCTCCCGCTCAGTCCTGACGGCATGGGGGCCGCCTTCATCGACAGCGAGGACCGGGTCCACGTGGTCGCAGGGGAATACGGCCACTACGTGTCCGTCAACTGGACCGGCATGGTCTTCGTGGACGAGTACATCCCGGTGGGGTCCGCGAGAAACGACCCCTTCCTCCGGTTGGAGACTAGAAGCATCGACATGGTCCTCGATGCGGACGGCATGCCTGTCGTGGCCGCCTCGGAGAGGCGGGGGTACGGCCCGGACAGGGAGAGCAGGCTGGTAGTCACGCGGCTGGTGCCCCGACCCGAGGAGCCGCTCGACCCAGTCCTCGTCTGCGGGCTGCCGCTGGGCGTGCTCGCGCTCGCCTCCGCCCTGTTCGTCACGCTCACGGAAGTCGGAAGGTACGGCTTCCTCTCCCTGCTCGTCCCGCTGTACGTCAGGCTCTCGAGGTCGCAGGTCCTCGACCATTTCGTAAGGGGGCAGATCTACGAGTACATCAAGCTGAATCCGGGGGACCACTACTCCTCCATCCGCAGAGAGCTGAGCCTCAGCATCGGTCTCCTGACCTATCACCTCTCCGTCCTGGAGAAGCAGAACTTCGTGAAGTCCCAGCGTGAAGGGAAGCTGAAGCGCTTCTATCCTGTGGACATGACGATACCACGCAAGAAGGGCGTGAGACTGAGCGACCTGCAGGTGAAGATGCTGAGGAGGATCGACAAGAACCCAAGCATAACGCAGGGGCAGCTCGCGGGGCTGCTTGGCGTCTCGAGGCAGACGGTCAACCACAACATCAAGCTGATGGAGAGGGCCGGCGTCCTCGAGGCGGAGAGGGACGGGGGCGCCCTTAGGTACCGGGTCAAGAGCGTCTAGCGGGCGTTCCGCCGAAATGATTCGACGAGTTCACCAGAGATTACTTAAGCCGTCGCCGCACAAAGATACTCTAGAGTGGAGGAGAATGCGGGCAGTGTCTGCAAGGATGGACGTTCTCAGCGCTATCGTAGTGACGGCTCTCCTCGTATCGGTCTTCTCTTTCGCGGACCCGCCAGGAAGTCTGCGGTCACCCGAACGCAACGAACCGCTAGACACGACGTCTCCGATCATCGAATGGACGTCTCCCGCTCACGGGCAGGTCGTCTACCCTGACGCTGACGTCGTCATCCGGTTCAACGAGTCCATGAAGACATCATCCTTCACGTGCGAATTCCTCTCGGGTTGGGATCCGGGTATGAACTGGTCGTGGGAGAGCACTGTCTATGAGAACGACACCGTCCGCGGGACCCACGCGGCGCTCTTCAGCTCGCCTGCCACCTACGAGCTCAACGTCACCTACGCCGAGGACGTGGCCGGTAACCCGCTCGCCCCTGGGCCGGTTCCGAATCCGTGGAACTGGAGCACGATTGTGGTTATAGTCTCGACAGACCCCGCGCATGGCGAGACAGACGTCGACACATACCAAGACATAATGGTTAGCTTCAGCGGCTCTGTCGACCCCGCGTCCAGCATCACCTGGGCTATCTTCCCGGACCCTGGAGGATGGATCGCAACATGGGGCGCTGGCGATACCATCGTGATGCTGTCGCACATCAATCCCTTCGACCCTTGCTCGTGGATCACTGTTGCCTTCTACTTGGATGGATTCCCCTTCCCAAGCCTGGTGCCGAACCCATGGTGGTTCCAAACCGAGTGCCCGCTAAGGATCATCCACACTGATCCGTACCACGGACAGACGGATGTGCCGCTGGACCACGATATCGTCATCGAGTGGAGCAAGCCTATGGACCCAGGGACGGTCATGTGGACTATAGACCCTCCACACCCAGGGGGATGGAATCAGAGTTGGTCCGTCAACAACACAGTACTCACGCTATCACACACCGTTCCGTTCCTTGACTGTCAGCTCTATGAAGTCGCCATCGTGGAGGGACGGGACATGGATGGCTACATGTACTTGCCAGGATACGACCTCGTCCCTAACCCTTGGAGCTTCACAACGGTGTGCCTGCCCAAGATCACGGTGACCGATCCTTCCGACGGTCAGACCAATGTCCCCTTGGACAACACAATATCAGCCGTCTTCAGCAAGCCCATGAACACAACCTCCGTTAGCTGGACCATAGTCCCGTTCGTTGACTTGTTTCCGATGTGGGATTTGAATGACGCGAACCTGACTCTCCTTCCCACGCAACCGTTCGAGGTCCTCACTGCATACACGGTGGAAATCCAGGGAAAGGACAAGAACGGAAACGGCCTCGTTGCGGGCCCCGTCCCGAATCCATGGACCTTCTACACCGGAATCGAGGAGCATCTGCTGAAGTCGACTGATCCATATCACGGGGAGGTCGACGTGGCTCTCACACGCCCAATCATAGTGAGATTCAGCAGGAGCATAGATGTCCATACCTTCACATACATGATCGTTCCCTTCATCGCTCTCACTGTGAACTGGATGGATGGGGACAAGACGGTCATGTTGACCCACTTGGACGAATTCGAGAGCTCCACTCTGTACACGATGGCAGTCNCCGGAAACGACTTGGATGGTATGCCAATACCCCCCGGACCCGTCCCCAATCCGTGGAGCTGGACAACGGCGGAACAGTCTCCTCAACCTCCACCCGCGCCACCAACGGCCATCACAGCATCCTTGAGCGGGGCGCAGCTTCAGGACGTTACAATCACGTGGCAGCTCTCTGATGATGATCCCGGTGGTGGCGTGTCCCACTATGACATCTTCCGAGGGATTGACGTCTATGACGGGAGCGGGCTCAGTTACTCTCATCTGGCGAGTGTTCCTGCAGGTGTGTCCGTCTTTGTGAATCAACTAGTGGGTCTGGACGAGCACGACTACTTCTATCTTGTCTGTGCCGTGGGGTCGAATGGATCGTCGTGCACAGAGAATCAGGCCGCCAAGTTCACACGCCAGCTCATCGCAGGTCCGAATCTCGTCTCCGTCCCGCTCGTTCTGTCAGACGAGAGCATCGGGACAGTTCTGCAGACGGTCAAGTACGATAGGGCCTGGTTCTACGACTCCTCGAGCGGGGAGTGGAAGTGGCATATGACGGCCAAAGGATATGGAGGACTGACTGACCTCAGCCACACGATAGGCCTGTGGGTGAACGTCACCGGGGACTGCAACTTCCACGTCGCGGGATTAGTTCCCGCTCAGACCACGATACACTTGCGGGAGGGATGGAACCTCGTCTCCTTTCCCTCATTCAACTCATCCTACACGGTCGCGGACCTGAAGGCGGAGCTGCCCGTCGAGCGGGTGGAGGGATTCGATGCATCCGCCCCGCCGCACTTCCTGCGGGTGCTGCAGGACTCCGATGTGCTTCTCGCGGGAGAAGGCTACTGGGTGAAGGTCTCCGCAGACGTGGCGTGGGTCGTGTCAAACGGGTGAAAGGGACCCGCAGGCGTCCCGCCAAAACGATCATGAACGCTGCTCGACACTGCACAATCCCTAAGGAGCGGTGACGGTCTCGGACACGACGACCCTGTTGTCCTCCCACCAGCGCAGCACGACCTCATACTCCGACCCCGATTCCAGGTCCCCCAAGGTGAAGGTGTCTCCCCATGAGAGCCCGAAGTTCCGATCGACGTCCGTGAAGTTCAGCCATTCGCCCGACGGGCCCCAGTCGTACGTGAGGTTCTCCGTGGTGTCCGTCAGTTCCGCCGGAAAGCCTGTCCAGGACTGGCCGTCCTTCTGGACGTCCACTCGGTAGTGCTGCAGCGGGACCACCATGCTCACGCCACCGACCATGACCTCGAAACCCTCGGGCGTCTCGGTGACGTGCAGTTGAACATGCGGCACGTAGGTGGCCCCCGGACAGGTCGGCCCCACCCCCTGCAGTGCGACGAAGAGGAGGAGGACAACGGAGACGACGAGGGCAGCGGAAAGGACCATGCAACTCCCCACCAACGCACGTTCACGCGTCGACGGGGGCTTCCTTTGATCCGGCGTTTCGGTCATGGACCTTCTACCCTCCGTTCGTGGAACCGTGTCCCGGGCTCATAACCCTTTCGCCATTGATCATGAATCCACGCCCGGCGAGTCCGTTGCCGACGAGCCCTATGGTCCGATGCATGCGGGGCTCGAGAAGTAGAGCAC
>JAJISE010000048.1 GCA_022848865.1 Candidatus Thermoplasmatota archaeon
GAGAAGAATGATCTGCTCATGCTCGAGAAGGAAATGGACGAGATCATCTAGACCGCCCTTTTTTCGAAGACCTGGTCACGCACTGGTATATACCGTGATCTCAAGGGCCAATCGGGTCCCTCCGAAGGTCCGATTGATGACGGTGATTCTCAGAAAGAAAGATTATTAGTCCACGAGTGGATTATCGCGCGCATGGCATCTCCCCCGCCGGAAAGGCCTTTCAACGATGCGCACAGATACATCGATCCCGTCCACGAGTCACTGAAGCTCAAGGCGGAGGCTGCCGAGAAGGCCGTCGAGGCGACGAAGCACCACGCGAGCTGCATGTCCCTCAGACGGAAGATGACCGCCTGGGAGTTCAAGAAGGCGAAGCTTGCGGAGGAGAAGGCCCTCATTCTCGAGAGGAGCAAGTTCTATGCTGCTCAGGCGAACCGAGGAAAAGGGAAACTGGACAACAGCGACGTCCTGGCGGAGCACGTGGCCGAAGAGATGAACAGGAAGCAGGACAAGGCCACCCAGTTGCAGCGGAAGTGTGCGGGCCTTGACGTGAAGATCGACAGGCTCAGAGAGAAGGTCAAGGATTGTGAGGAGCGGGCCACGCGAGAGGAAGAGCTCAAGGCCGAGGCGATGGAGCAGTCCAAGCAGCTTGAAATCCAGGCCATGAACTACGCGAAGAGCTAGGCGCCGAACTTCTCCGCTCTTCCCGCGAGATTTAGAAGCAGATTCATCAGGTCGGACCCTCTAGGATGGCCCAGCCCTCCCCGGGCCACCGAGACCTCATCGAAGTGGGCGACCTGGTCTGTCCTGACGCCGGGCCCGAAGATCATCAACGGGACCGGGTCTCCGCTGTGGTCGCCGACCTCTATCGGCGTGGAGTGGTCCGCCGTGACCGCGAGTATGGTCTCATCGTCGAGCTGACGCTTCACTCCACCGAGCATCTCGTCGAGTCTCTGTATGACCTTCACCTTCTCTTCCGCGAGCCCGTCGTGACCGCAGATGTCCGGGGCCTTGACGTTCATGTACACGAAATCTTTCGATTTCAGGGCCTTCATCGCGGCGTCCGCCTTGGCCATCATGTCCGTGTCGAGCCCACCGGTGGCGCC
Organism: Candidatus Thermoplasmatota archaeon; assembly: GCA_022848865.1. Lineage (NCBI taxonomy): Archaea > Methanobacteriati > Thermoplasmatota > Thermoplasmatota archaeon. The sequence goes on from JAJISE010000048.1 coordinate 1,104, forward strand.
TTCGACCTCGAGCATCTCCATTCCCAGGGATGTGCAGATCCCCCTCACCAGAGTCACGCCGCTGATCGCAGCGGCTTTCAGGCCATACCGCTCTTCGAAGGAGCGCAGTGGGACCCAGATGCCCCCGCCTCGGGGAAGTATGATGTTTGCGGGGAGCTTGCCCTCCTTCTCCCGCGCTGCGTTGATCGGGTGGTCAGCCAGCTTCTCGTGGGACAGCCTGACGAACTCGTTCACGATGTCTGCGGTCCTCTTGGCATCCTCCTCGTGCGGAAGAACGTCCAGGACCTTCTTGCCCGTCTCGTGAGGATCCGCGTCCGAGACCTTCCACGAGAGCCCCTTCCCCCTGAGGACCAGGGCTGCGCGGTGAGCGGTTCCGGGCTTGAGGACGACCTCAGCCCCTCCGATCTCAGTGCCGTCCAGGGTGCTTGTGATCTCTTCAGTACCCGAGGTGATACGGCCCGCCCTGCGGTCGATGACCTTCATGTCACCGTCGACCGTGGCGAAGTTGCAACGGAACGCCACATCCCCCGGTTCCAGCTTCACCCCCGCTCCGATGGCCTCGAAAGGTCCCCGCCCAGTGTAGCATTCATGTGGGTCGTAACCGAATATCGCCAGGTGGGCCGTGTCGCTGCCAGGTCTGACCCCCGGTGCAATCGGGTCCATCAGACCGCATATCCCGTTCTCCGCGAACCAGTCGAAGTTGTGCTTGTTTGCGGCCTGCAACGGAGTTTTCCCGCCAAAAGAATCCACAGGCCTGTCACCCAGACCATCGCAGACTATGAGAAGGATCCTCTTCACGTTCGCTCAGAAGTAGTCCTATTAGATATTCCTTTCTATCTGACTGGATTGATTTGAATCTCACTGCCCCGCTTGGCCCCGAGGTCCGCGGCGGCGCTCCCTCGATTGGCCGCGACTTCGAGAAAACCGCTGCTCGAGATGGTCAGCAGCACGCCCCTGTCGTCCAATTGCGAGTACGTTGCCAGGAAGGGTACTGTCAAGCGCTTCCCGGCGATCCTCATCTCCGTCTTCTGGCCGAAGGTGTACTTCCCCAGAACGACCTCTGCGGGGATGTTGGTGATCAGGTTCCCGAATGAGTCCACGTGAAGGACCCGGCCCTTGAGCTCCTTGCCTCGCGTCCTGTAGACGCCGAAGTCCATGTCCACCCATTCATCCGTGACCCTTCCGATCTCCTCGGGGTCCACACCGAGACTGATGTGGGCGGCCACTGGTGCGAAGACGTCCCTGCCGTGGAACGTCGAGGACACGCTCTTGAGCATGTATTCCGGATTCTCGATCTCGATCACCCTCTCGAGTCCCAGTTTCCGTGCGGCCGGAATGAGGAGCCCGTTGTCCGGTCCGACAAGGTAGTGGTCACCGCACTCCACGATTATGCCCTTCCTGTCGGTGCCCACCTCGGGATCGATCACAGCGACGTGAATGCCCTCGCGGAAGTAGGGAAGCGCACTGTGCAGGACGTACGCGCCCTGCTCGATGTCCTGAGGCTGGACGGTGTGGGAGACATCCAGTATTCGCGCGTCCTTGGCGATGGAAAGAATGACGCCCTTCATCGTCGCAACGTACTCTCCCGGTCCGAAGTCGGTGGTGAGGGTGATCGGCTTCATCCTCTGGGCTATGCAAGGAGCGATATTCAATCTTTCGCTGGCGTGCGCGCTGTGAGCGCCATTTCCCCATAAAGCTTAAGAAACAGCCTGCAATCTGTCATCCGTGAAAGACTTCGAGGAGAGGGTCACGGGACTCAAGGAGCAGAACGACATCGTGCTTCTCGTGCACAACTACCAGAGACCGGAGGTCCAGGACGTTGCCGACTTCCTCGGTGACTCGCTCGACCTTGCAGAGAGGGCCTCGAAGGTCTCCCAGCAGAACATAGTCTTCTGCGGCGTGGACTTCATGGCGGAGTCCGCCAAGATACTCAATCCCGGGAAGCGGGTCGTTCACCCGATCAGCCCGCCCAACCTCGTGGCCAAGTGCCCCATGGCCGGCATGGTGGACGCGGAAGGGCTCGAGTCGCTGAAGAGGGAACATCCGGACGCGGTGGTCGTCTCGTACGTCAACACGACGGCGGACGTGAAGGCCATCTCCGACGTGTGCTGCACCTCCGCCAACGCCGTCAATGTCATCTCCAGCCTTCCGGAGGAGAAGGTGATATTCGTCCCCGATACGAACCTGGGGTTGTACGTGATGAGGTTCGTGACGGACAAGGAGCTAATCCTCTGGCCAGGTTACTGCCGGACGCACGTGTGGATAACGGCGGAGGAGATCGAGAAGCTCAAGGCGCGGCACCCCGACGCCGAGGTCATCGTCCACCCGGAGTGCACGCCCGACGTCATAGACCTCGCCGACACCGTCGGTTCGACGCAGGGAATGGTGAAGCGCGTCAAGGAATCGGACGGCACGGAGTTCATCATCGGAACGGAGAAGGGGCTCGTCTACAGGCTCAAGAAGGAGAACCCGGACAAGGAGTTCTACTACGCGGAGAGGGCGGTGTGCCCGAACATGAAGGAGATCACGCCCAAGAACGTCTTGAGGTCGATGGAGACCCTGGGCCCGGAAGTCGTCCTCGACGAGGACATTATCGAGCGGGCCAGAATACCGCTTCAGAGAATGGTGGCGATCGGAAGAAAGGAATAGTCAGACCTCGGAGAGCGTCTTCTTTATCGTCTCCAGGTCCTTCGTCTTTCTCGCAATCTCCTCTTCTCTGGCCTGGAGGCTCTTCTCCTTCCTCGCGAGGGCTTTCTCCCTCTTCTTCAGGCCCTTCCTCGCGTCCTCTCTCTGCTGGCCGATGGACATCCTTCCCTTTTCGAGTTCCTCGCTCGCCTCCCGGAGCTTCTCCCTTTCTTCCTCGAGCCTCTCCAGGTCTTCCTTGAGCCCGGCTTCATCCTCGTCAAGCATAATCGAGCGGGCCTCGACCTCTTTCAGCCTGTGGTCCACCGTTTCCTTCTCCGAGGCCAGCGAGGCCTGCGAGGCGGCCAGTTCGTCCCCCCTCTCGTCGAGCTCCTTCTCCCTGACGGCCAGGTCCTTCATGGACTTGTCCAGCCCCCCGCGGGAAGCTTTGAGCTTCTTCTCCCTGGCGGACAGTTCGTCCTTCATCTTCTCCTGCTTCTTCTTGCGCTTCGCCAGTTCCCTCTCCTTGCTCTGGACCTTCTTTGCCGCGGCTTCGAAGTCCTTCCTCGATCCCTCCAGCTCCGCGGTCCTCTCTTCGATCTCCTTCTTTCTCAGGGATAGCTGGAGCTCGAGCTCATCCTTGAGCTCATCGATCTCCGCCTCGCTCTCGACGAAGCCCTTCCTGAGGCCGTCCAGCTCTTCCCGCTCGGTATCCAGCTCGTTCGCCCGCTTCTCCAGCTCGGCGAACTCCGAGTCCAGGTCCTCCCTCTCCAGGCGGAGCCTTGAGACGTTCTTGTCCGCCTCCTTCATCTTCTTCTTCAGCTCCTCCCTCAGCCGGTCGAGGTTCCTGTCCTTGCGGACGAACTCGTCCTCCGTCAGTTTCAACCTCGTCTCCCGCCTGTCCTGGGACTTCTTCTCGGCAAGGAGCTTCTTCTCCTTCTCCGCCATCTCGCTCAGCTGTCTCTCCAGCTTCTCGTTCTCCCGCTCCATCCGCGTCTGGGACTTTTCCGTGTCCTTCTGAAGCCTGCGGAGCCTCAGCTCCAGGTCGGAGGCCTTGTCCTCCCGCTCCTCGACGCTCTTGACGCGCGCGCCGAAGTCCTTCTCCCTGTCATCCAGTGCAGCCCTGATCCTCTCGAGCTCGGTCAGCCATTCCTTGATATCTCCCTCTTTGGAGACGATCCTGGACTCGAGCGCCTCCAGCTCGTTCCTCCTCTCCTGCAGGATCTTGGAGAGGCCGTCCAGCTTCTTCTCCCGCTCGAGGAGCTCCCCTTCCCTTTCGAGGAGCTTCGTCTTTCTCTCTTCGAGCTCGTCGGCCCTCCGCCTCGTCTCCTTCTGGACTCCCGCCAGCTTCTCCCCGAGCTGGGAGAGCCTTCTCTCCTTCGCGAGGGCCTCGTCAATCCTCTTCTCGAAGGCCTTCCTCGCCATCTCGCTCTTCTCCGTCTCCGACGCGAGGGACGCCCATATGCGGTCTATCTCCCCCCTCTGCTTCTCGAACTCCTGGTGCCTCTGCGTCATGTCCGCATCTCGCGCCTTGAGGGTGCCTTCCTTGTCGCCCAGCTCCTTCTCCTTGAGGGCAAGCTTCCTGCCAATCTTCTTCACCTCGCTCTCCCTCTTCTGGACGAGTTCCTTCACCCTGTCGAGTTCGACCTCCATCTCTTTCTTCCTGGTCGATATCTCCACGTCGTCAGCGCGCTTCTTCGTCATGTGTTTCATAATCGCGAGGCTGCCTCGCTTGACCGCCTCGAGCTCTGATCTCATCCCCTCCAGTGCCCTCTTGTACTCTTCGCTCTTCTCGAGCTCATGGACGAGGGCGACCTGGCTCTTCGTGAGCTCCTTCTCTTTCTCCCTGGCAAGCGTCTCGATGCCTTCCTCCGCGGTCCGCGTCTCGATCTTCCTGAGCTCCTGCTGGTGCCTCTCCTCCGCGACCGTTCTCTCGAGCGCGTCCATGTCGGGGAGCTCGTCGATCAGCGCGGAGGGATGGGACTCCTTGATGTGTCCGATGCTTATCGTTGACGACTTGTAGTCGTAGGAGTGGAGCTCGATGATGCTCTCGTCCTTGATGCTGTCCCGCATGATCTCCTTGAGCGCCTCGCCGCTGTACAGCGGACCGAAGTAGTCGTGAAGTGCCAGCACACAGTGTCCGCCCTTGAATACGATGCTTCCGATCGACTGAACGTTCTCCCTCATCGCGCTGACCCTCAGGGTCCCCGTGATCTCCGAGTCCTTGATCCTCTCAAGGAAGTCTCTGAGGACGCCAGGCCCTCCGAAGGAAGTCTCTTCCAATTTCCCCGCAGGCAACTCCATGACGACACCGAACTTGGTCGTGAATCTGCTCCGCACTAATAAGGGTTATCGCCCGATTTGGATTGCTGAGAATATGCGGGTCAGTGCAGACGCGTCATCGGAGGGGAAAGGATTTATCGTGAATAGCGAATCTGGGTTTGGTGTTGATGATGAGAGGAAGGTCATTGACCTTCTGGGATGATTGACCCTATGAGTGCTGAGACACCTGCCTGAATGCGATGCACATGGCCTGGAGGAGGATACGACATCATGGGAGAGATAGTTGAGGTCGACGATGGTACGTGGGAGAGCGCGATCGAGAAAGACAACAAGCCCGCCGCGGTGATGTTCTACAGCCCCACGTGCGCGTACTGCGCTCAGATCGAGCCGTACTTCGCGGAACTTGCCAAGGAACTCGGGGACAAGGTCGTGTTCGCCAAGTTGAACATCGTGGCCAGTACGTACACGGCTGGCAGATACGGCGTCATGAGCACGCCCACGTTCAAGTTCTTCTGCAGCGGGCGCCCCGTACAGGAGCTTGTGGGAGCTGTCTATCCGCCACTCCTGAAGAAGACCCTGGAGGATGTCCTGGAGCACGGGGAGGAGTGCGTGAAGAAGTCGACGAAGGTCGAGTACGGCATGACTGGCTACGCCTGAGACTCCACGGAACGAAGCTCCTCCCGCAGTGGGATGATACCTTTTTGCAAGATTTCAAGTAGCACTTCATCCGATGATACCTAGGCTGGGCGACATGAACACCGCCATAATAGTTTCCTTGGGGATCATTTTACTCACGGTAGTCCTCGTTGCCATATTCGCCCTGAGATCAAGAGGACTCCTCAAGACCGCGCTCCGCCTGTTCTCAAGGAAGAGGAAGCTGACTATCCTCACGATAATGGCTCTCGTCGTCGGCTCGTCGATTGTGACAGGCTCGCTGGCGGTGGGGGACTCCATGCGGTACGCGATAGTGGAGGGCGTCTACGACGACCTGGGCGACGTGGACGAGGTGGTCAGCTCAAGCGGGCTCTTCAACGAGTCGATTCTCGGCGACATTTCGGCAGACCCGGCTGCGCTCGAGGTCACGGATGCATTCGCCCCTCTGATCGCCTTGAAGGGTTCAGCGAGGAACAGAGAGACGGGGCTGACCGAATCCGTGACGAACATCTTGGGATATGACGACGATCTACTCCTCGGCTTTGGACCGTTCTGGGTGTCAGGAGACGAGTCGTACGATGACACCCTTGCCCCGGGAGAGGCCATCATCAACCGGAATCTGGCAGAGAAGCTGAACGCACAGGCGGATGACGTGATTACCATATCAATGAGGAATCCAGAGTTCTCCATCGAGAGCATCTACTCGCACCTGGCAGGACAGTCGTGGGCGAACGTCACGGTCAAAGCCGTCGTCCTGGACCGCGGTGTGGGAAGGCTGAACCTGGAGACCACGAGCGTGACAGCCGCGAATCTCTTCCTGAATCTCACTTACCTCCAGGGTCTCATCGGGGCGCCTTCGGAGATCAACACTATCCTTGTGTCGAACGAAGGGGACGAGAGGACAGGTCTGGAACTGACGAACGAGGCCACGCAGCGGCTGCAGGATGCCCTCGATGACGCGGTCGGATACAGAGATGTCGGGATGAATGTGGACTCATTCGACTACATTCGCGTGGAGAGCGAGAACGTGTTCTTCGACGTGGAATACGTCACTCGCGTTGAGCAGATCGCGACCATACTTCCGGACATCGAAGCGACCTCTCCGCTCACATCCTACTTTGTCAATAACATCTCCTTTGGCGGGAACGTCGTCCCGTATTCCATCGTAACTGGCCTGGACCCCGCCGCGGACAGCGACTTCGGGCTCTTCGTCGACAACTCCACAGCACTACCGATGGTCGGAGAAATGGAGGACGACGAGATGATCATCACGAACTACACGGCATCCAGGCTCGGCGCAGGAGTCGGGGACAATCTCTCCGTCAACTACACGGTCTTCACAAGGACCTACACCATGGTCCATCGGACGGCCGTTTTCACGGTCGCCCATGTGGTGAACATCGTCGGGAAGGCGCATGATGAGAACCTGATGCCCCCCATCCCCGGCATAAGAGGAGAGTCCAGCTGCGCCGGTTGGGACCCGACCTGGATGGATGGGGAACAGATGAGGAGCGAGATGACCTGGGAGGATCTCGACTACTGGACCGCGTATGGCGGGACGCCCAAGGCCTACATCACGCTCAGCAAGGCGCAGCAGCTCTGGTCGAACGACCTCGGCACCATCACGACGATCAAGGTGAAGGCTGGCGACGTCACTGCTCTGCTCCCGCCATTCAGGTCGCAGCTCAACTCCTCAGTCACTGCAGGAGACGCTGGAATCGTCGTGTTGCCCGTCAAGCAGCAGGGCGTAGAGTCGGCCGAGGGAGTTCAGCTTCTCACGGAGACTTTCCTCTCATTCGGAGCCATCGCCATCATCGCGGGAATCATCCTCGTGGCCGGCCTCGTCGGTGTGATCATGGATGACAGGAGGAGGGAGATCGGAACGCTCGGGGCGCTCGGATACAGCAGAGGCCAGATAACGGCCGTGTTCGGCATCGAGGGCTTCATTCTGGCAGTGATTGCATCGGCGATCGGAATCCTCGCGGGGATTCTTGTGGCCGGTGTGTCCATACTCCTCACGAACACGTTCTGGAGCAACATCATGGAAGGGACGACTGTTCCCCTGTACTTCACGCTCGAGACCGTGCTTCTCGGATTCGCGGCGGGTCTACTGCTGTCGTTTCTGGCCTTCACGTTCTTCGCATACTGGACCACGAGAGTTCCGGTTGTCAGCACCCTCAAGGAGCTGGATGTGTCCGATGATACCGGGAAGGGTTCGTCGGTTCCTCGCGCGCTCGCGGTCCTCGGGGCGGTGATGACGGCGTCCTACTTCATTCTACCAATGGACGAGTCCCTCGGGTCTCTAACGATCCTGGCGGGCCCCGCATTCCTGGCCCTTTTCTCCCCGTTCTTCCTGCGCGGGTCTGCGAGGAGAATCGCCTTGCACGTCGGAATGCTCCTGGCAGTCGCCATCACGATTGCCGTGGACATCCATTTCGTTTCCGCATCGGGTTCCGTGCCCTTCCTCCTCTTCTTCGCGAGCGGGTTCATGATAATCTTGGCGCTCATGGTCTGGCTCTCCACTAACATGAAGAGCGTCGGGTCATTCGCCTCCCGCCTGCTGAGCGGGTCCCGGCGATATCCTGTGACCTCCAAGATGGCGCTTCTTTCCCCCTCAAGGAAGGTGCGAAGGACCTGTCTGGCGATCTCCATCTTCGCCGTGGTCATCTTCACGTACCTTGGTCTGTCGGTGAACATCTCCGGCCAGCAGGCCAACCTCGAGCAGATAGTCGAGCATCAGGGTGCTGGGTACGACGTCGTCGCGGAGAGCTCGGTGTCCCTGAGATTCGACCTCGGAAGCGTCGAGGAGAGGGCGAAGAACAACTTGTCTGACTTCCCCGCGAACGTCGAGGTCGTCCAATTCTTAACCTACGGGGAGCCGGGAGGCAGCTGCTCGAACCTCAGGAAGAACCTCCCGCCAAAGTTGATAGGCGTCAATGCCACGTTCGTGCAGCAGAGCAAGCTGGCGTTCGAGGTGCCCAAGGAGAGCCCCGCGTCGGTCTGGCCCAAGCTCGATGAAGCCCAGGCAGACGGCTCGATCCCCGCAATCGGCGACCTCAATACGATAGTATGGATATTCGGGAAGAACGTCGGTGACCGCATCGGGGTCGTGGACGAGCACGGAAACGAGCGGGAGCTGATCATCGTCGGGATACTGGAGAACTCCATCTTCCCCGGAGCTGTATTCGTGTCCGAGGACGATCTCAACGACCTCCATCCGACAACGGCCGAGTTCAACCTCTTCCTCTTCAGGACGGATGACGCGTCTGGGCTCGTCCCATACCTGGAATCCAACCTGCAGGCGTACGGGATGGACGCGAGCCTCGTGAACGATGTCGTGAAAGAGAACCTGTCCGTGGAATGGTCGTACATGGGCCTCTTCCAGGCATTCCTGCTGTTCGGCCTCTTGATCGGGATGTTCGGTCTGGCCGCGTTCTCGTCGAGGTCCGTGGAAGAGAGGAAGCATGAGATAGGCACGATGAAAGCCCTGGGGATGCAGAGGACGCAGATCTCCGATGTGTTCCTCCTGGAGAATCTGTTCATCGCTATGCTGGGATCCCTCGTTGGCATTGTCGCTGGCCTTTCGGTGGCGTTCACATTCTTCGGCGAGAGCAGCACTGTGGGTTACGGTGCGACCATTCCCTGGTTGGCACTGTCCGCTGTCCTGACCGTTGTCGTGTTCACATCACTTCTGGCAACGCTAATGCCCGCGAGAAGGGCGGCTAGCCTTCATCCCGTTGAGGCGTTGAAGCGGGACCAGTGATTCCATCCATATCGGAATCCAGCTCAGAAAGCTTGATAAGAGTGGTGTGAAATAGGTCAGAAAGCTCAGATGGCCAAGGTGCCGAGCGAACCTGAACAGGCAATGTGAGCGTCAGAGGAAGAGACCATGAGAGTAGCCAGAGTCGTCATCCTGTTCTTGTTGGTCGCCCTTCTCACATCCCATATGAGTCACCCCATCTCGGTTTTGAACAGTGCGAGCGCCGATGGCGTGGAAGGGTCCGACATGATCGGCTCATGGTCCGAGTTCAGAGGGAATCACAACAACACTGGATACTCCATATCTCAAGTGCCGTCCAGGAACGGGACGTTCCTTCGCTTCGCCGCCCGCTTCCAGGTTCGTTCCTCACCTGTCCTGAGCGATGGCGTCCTCTACTTCGGTTCGGACTACGGTCGCGTCTACGCCGTGAACATCTCCAACAAGGACGAGGTCTGGAACCTCACGACCGGGAGCGAGATCTGGGCATCTGCTCTTGTCGTTGATGACAAGGTGTTCGTGGGATCTTCCGACAACAACTTCTACGCCATCGACCGCCATAGGGGCTTCCCCGTCTGGACATTCCCGACCGGTGACGACATCCACTCCTCGGCCAAGCACGTGGACGGGACTATAGTCTTCGGCTCCCTTGACGGCAACCTGTACTTCCTGGACGCGGAGACAGGGAACGAGACCGTGCCGCACTTCGCCACGAACGGAGGCATCTACGGGACGCCCGCCATAGTTGACGGGACCGCCATCATCGGCTCCAACGACGGCAACGTCTACAGAGTGTGGCTCGAGAACGGGAGCATGATGTGGAACTTCACTCTGAGCCCGGCGTTTGGCGAGAACGTGAAGTATAGCAGCGCCGCGGTCTTCGAGGACAAGGTCTACATCGGGAGCAACGACCGCAACTCCTACTGCCTGAGCCTCGGAACTGGCGAGCTTGTCTGGAGGTTCGAGACCGGAGATTACGTCTACGCGTCGCCCGCAATCCACGACGGCAGGGTCTTCGTCCATTCCACGGACGGGTTCCTGTCGGCCCTTCCGCTCGAGGACCCGAACGGGAACGGGAACATCAGCAGCGACGAGGTCCTCTGGAGCTTCGAGACGCGGGACGGCGGCGGTCGGGGCGAGGGTGGGTCCTCGCCAGCAGTGGCGGACGGAAAGGTCATCGTTGGCTCGCGTCTGAGCTTCGTGGAGGGTTACGTCTACGTCCTGGAGGAGGACACTGGGAATCTGACTTGGCAACTGAAGCTCTGGGGCATGTACTCCTCGCCCGCGATCGTGGACGGCAGGATATTCATCGGTGCGTCCGACGGGACCATGCATGGCATCTCGGAGCTCGCTCCAGGCATGACGCTCGAGATAGATCCCGAAGCCCTCGTGATCAAGTCCGAGAGGGTGATGGTCATCGAGTTCGTGCTCATCTACGCGGAAAAGGGTGTCGAAGGGGCATTCATTAGTTTCGAAGTGACAGACGGGATCCTTTCACAATCGGGTGCGAGTACTCTCGCCAATGGCACCCAGCAGGTCAAGTACCTCTCTCCGGTCGTGACCGAGAACACGACCGTGACTATCACGGGCAAAGCCACGAAGTACGGCATGGTGGATGCGATCGCCTCATTGGACATCGTCATCGTCCCCGCGAAGGACTACGAGGACGCGGCCTCAGGCGCTGCCTTCTCGTTGGACAAGTATGTGCCATTCATCATTGCGATCTCGATCCTCGTGATTCTCAACCTGCTCATCCTCACCGCAATCATTCTGAGAAGGAGGTCCTCGGATTGAAGCGGTTCATCAGGGTCATTTCAGCGATCTGCGTGCTGGCAGTCCTCATCACGCCTCTCATAGCGCTCCCGGAAGCTTCATCCGCCCAGGGCATCGAAACGCTGTCCCTCATGTGGGATAGACTCGACGGTCACAACGCCACAATGTGGTCCGTGAGATGGTCACCGGACAACTCCATGATATCGAGCACCTTCTTCGACAACACGACCGTGATATGGAACGCGACGACCGGAAGGAGAATCGTGAAGCTCGGCTCGCACGAGAACTACACGGCCGAGACTCGCACGCGCTGCGACGGCATCAAGATGTGCAAGATCGCTGACCACTACCCCACGCGAATAAGCGCCTGGTCGCCGGACGGGAGATATCTGGCGGTGGGCGGGGATGACACTGAGATACACATCTTCGAGACGACGAACTGGACCGTCGAACGTATCTTCAGCGGCCACGAGGGAAGCGTGCTCACGCTGCACTTCTCCCATGACGGCAAGTACCTCGCATCGGGCTCAGGAACGGACAAGGTCGACATGCACAACTTCCCGGAGAACATGATCAAGATATGGGATTTCGAAAGCGGTTCTGCGATCGCGAATCTGACCGGACACGTGGACGGCGTACTCGAAGTCAAGTGGTCCCCTGATGATTCGAAGCTCGTGTCCTCGTCTGACGACAAGACCCTGAAGATGTGGGAGACGACGAACTGGACGAACACGGTCAATTTCACGGGTCACGCCGGTGGGGTCCTCTCGGTGGACTGGTCCCCGAACGCGAGTCTCCTCATTTCCGGCAGCAGGGACTATAAGATGAGGAAATGGAACGCGACGAGCGGCGAGGGAATCGACGTCTGGGAAGCTCCCAACTGCGTTCGCTCCGTAGACTGGCACGAGGAGAGGGGCATAATCGTGTCCTCGGGCGTGGCAGAGGTCATGGTCATGATCCGCAACGAGACGAACGGGGCGGTGATGAAGACCCTCGACGAGAACAAGCGTGCCGGGGGAGCCATAATGTCCGCGAGATGGTCCCCCAACGGGGAGATGCTCGCCACGGCCTCTGGCAAGGACTTCGCGATAAGGGTCTACGCCTTTGGACTCGGAGAGGAAGAGCCCGCTCCGCTCATACCGCCTTGGCTGCCTGGCGTTGTCTTCTTCTTCGTCGTGATCGCCGTCTCCATCTGGGTCACGGTCATCGGTGTGGCGAGGCTCCTGAGGAAGAGGGAAAGAAGGTGAAGCTCTGTCTCTGAGATGGATTTCCGCAGTTGCGTTGGCCTTCCTGCTTATCATACCAAGCGTAGCCGCATTGGAGATCGATGAGTCGTACCTAGGAAGCTCTCCAGGGAGGTTCAATTCCGTGAAGATCTGCGACCTGGACAACGACGGCAACAAGGAGATCGTCCTCGGGAACTATGAGGGCTACCTCAACGTGATCCAGTGGAAGGGAGACGAGTTCAGAGCGGTGAAGCACTTGGGTCCCTTCGGTGAGCGGCTGTGGGGCGTCCATGTGGCCGACATCGATGGCGACGGGCAGGAGGAGATCCTGGCCGGTGACGGGGACGGCAACCTCCACGTGCTCAATGGCTCGGACTTCAATGTCAGGTTCAGGATGGGAGACCTCGTGCGGGATGTCCACGGGATTGCGGTCGGCGATGCGGACAACGACGGGGAGAAGGAGATAGTCATAGGCACGGGCTACAAGATGGACTTCCCGCTGAGCACCGTCTACGTGTTCTCCGCGGACACGGGCGAACTGGAGAACGAGTTCCTCCCCGGGAACGCTAGCAGGATGCGCGGTGTCGCCATTGCCGATATCGATGGTGACGCGTTCAACGAGGTCATCTTCGGCACGGGAATCTCACTGGGCGAGACACCTGGTGCGGGTCACCTGTACGTCTACCAGTACGACGGCTCCGAATACACGCAGGAATGGCGCAGCGACGACCTGAACGGAGATGTCGTGGCCGTTGAGATCATTGACGTGGACGGGGACGGTAGCCTCGAGATCGTGGCCTCGAACGGCTACAGGGAAGGTCCTGGCTTCCTCTTCATATTCAGGTTTCTGGAAGTGGACCTTGAAGGTAACGTAGCGTACGAGAAGGTCTGGGAGAGCGAGAACATCGGCCCAAAGCCCTACGGTCTCGACGTGGCGGACATCGATGGGGACGGGATCAACGAGATAGTCGTGGGGAACCTGGCGGGCTACATCTGGATATTCGA
>JAJISE010000049.1 GCA_022848865.1 Candidatus Thermoplasmatota archaeon
ATGGCCTCGATGTCACGCCTTCCGCGGCGGTTACCGCGAGCGACGTCACGTACGTTCCAGGCTTCCTTCTCTGGGATGGAATCCATACCGCTTACTTGGAGGTGAAGGATAACTCAGCGCCGCAGAACCTGGCGACCGAGATGTGGTCGTTCACGGTGGATGCGACCGTCCCGTCGATATTCAATATTCTGCCTGCGAATCAGTCCACGACAGGCGACAGCACGCCTGACATAAGCGCGATGTACACGGACGATTCCGGGATTGATGAAACGACTGTGCTGCTCAGAGTCGATGGGGTCGACCGAACCGCCCAGTCGACGGTGGGCCCGAACATGATAACATACACGCCGTCGCTCGCTCTGCCCGAGGGAACGCATGAAGTCTATCTGGAAGCGGGAGACCAGGCGGTTCCGGTGAACATCGCCGTTGAGATTTGGTCCTTCACCGTGGACACGCAGCCGCCGCTCATCTCGAACCTGCAACCCGCGAACGAGTCGTCCGTCGGCGAGACGATGCCCACGATAGGGGCGAGCTACACAGACCTGTCTGGGATAGACACCGCCAGTGTGACAATGAGGGTGGACGCGATCGACGTCACGCATCTTGCCACAGTGACTTCTGGCGGGATCACATATGTTCCGAGCGTGGGGCTCTCGGATGGGGTTCACGACGTCTACTTGGCGGTTGGTGACAACTCCAATCCGCAGAACGTTGCCGTGAAGACATGGTGGTTCTCTGTGGCCATCCAGCCGCCCGAGATAACGAACCTGCAGCCCGCCGACCAGACAACGATAGGCGACACAACGCCTGCCATAAGTGCAAGCTTCAGCGACGACACGGGCATCGATGTGAGCAGCGTTGTTCTTAGGGTCGATGCCGTGGACGTGACCGCTCAAGCGACTGTGACGCAGACCGGCGTGCTCTATGTGCCATCGACTCCTCTGTCGGACGGGGCCCACGACGTCTTCCTGTCCGTGGCGGACATCGACGCGCGGGTTACGACGGAGTCGTGGTCCTTCATCGTTGACGCGACGCCTCCAACAACCTCGCTCGCGATTCTTGGAATCAACTACACTGGCGGTCTGGACGAGGCATACGTCAGCTCTCTCACGTCGTTCCGCCTGACAGCGGAGGACCCGGCTGGCATCGAGGCGATCTGGTACATGTACTACACGTCGGGCGAATCCGAGCCCGTGTACGGTCAGTACACGTCCGAGTTCTCGATCCCGACCTCGAAGAGCGACGGATTGACGCTCATCAAATACAAGAGCGTGGACGATTACGGGAATGAAGAGATTCCGAAGACCATGGAGGTCTACCTGGACAACACGCCTCCCGTGTCGAGCATCTCCGTGGAGGACCCGAAACACGTGGATTCCGGCGTCACGTACATGACGTCGTCCACTCCCATCAGGTTCTACAGGGATGATTTCGTGAGCACCACGAAGACCACGTTATACAGGGTCATGAAGGGCGCCACGGTGGAGGTGGATTGGACTGAGTACTCGCCGGGAACGGCCTTCCTGTCCGGGGACGACGGGCTGAGGGAGATACAGGTCAAGAGCATCGACGTCCTCGACAACGAGGAGAACGCGGTGGTCGAGACAGTGTACTTGGACAACACGCCGCCGAGCTCGAGCATCGTGGTTGGTGTGCCCAGTCATGCGGACTCTGGCGTCACGTTCATCAGATCATCGACGCCGATCTCTTTCTCCGCCGATGACGGAGCGGGGAGCGGTGCGGCATCCACGTCGTACGCCATCTTCAAGGGCGGGACCGCGGAAGTGGACTGGACGCAGTTCATATCCGGATCGGTCTCCGTGTCGGGGGACGACGGTCAGAGGGAGATACGATTCAGGAGCACGGACAACCTCGGCAAAGTGGAAGTCGAGGTCATCGAGGTCGTCTACCTAGACGAAACCCCCCCGACGAGCGCTGTGCCAGGATATGACCCAGTGAGCACGAACTATATCAGCAGCTCGTTGGCGACGATAGCCATCACCGCGACGGATGACGGCTCGGGCGTGGGCTCGATCAGCTACGGGATGGACGACCCGAACTGTCCCTCGACCTATGCTGGACCACTGATCGCGGGAGCGATGAGCGAGGGCCCGCACAACATCTACTACATGACCACGGACAACGTCGGGAACGAGGAGGAGATTAATGTCATCATTGTCTTCCTGGACACCACGCCGCCGATTGCCGATGCGGGTGACGACGTGGAGATCCACAGGGGCGACGCTATCCTCTTCGATGGAAGCGGCTCGGACGACGGACCGAGCGGGAGCGGGATAGTGAGCTACACGTGGTCATTCACCTACAGGGGCTCGACCAGGACGCTCAGCAATGCAACACCCTCATTCACGTTCGAGGACAGGGATGTGTACGTTGTGACGCTGACGGTCGTGGACCGCGCGGGGAACAGCGGCACCGACACGGTCACGATCACGTTCGCCTCTCAGGAAGTGTCTGGCGAGTTCCCCTGGTGGGTGCTGATATTGCTTGTTGTCATAATCCTAATGCTGCTCGTGGTCCTGTTCTGGAGACGGAGAAAGGAAGAGGAACCCGAGGAGCAGGACGAGGAGTAAACACGGTGGTCATATGGATCGCAGGCTTCGATTCACGTTCTCATCCGTGATGGCGGCGGTTCTCGTCGCCGGACTCATGGCCAACGGACTTGTGGTCGTTCTCGTCGAAGCTTCCGAGGACGATGGCCCTGCGGTCACGGGCTTTGTCTCTGCTTCGAACGGTCTGCCGTCGAGTGAGAGCCACAACTCTGTTTGGTTCGGTGATATCAACAATGATACTAACCTGGACATCGCAACCGCGGGCTACTTCGGTGTAAATGTGTGGACGGGCGACGGTGCGGGAACATGGACGCTCGCCGCCAACGGCCTGCCGGACAACGCCTACGACGGAGGTGTCTTCCTGGGAGACATGAACAACGACGGCGACCTGGACATCGCGGCCACGAACTACAACTTCGGTCCTGGCGGTGTCACCGTTTGGGCCGGGGACGGCGCAGGGACTTGGACCCTCGCCGACACTGGTCTGCCGACGACCTCGGGGTACACGGGGATCTTCCTGGCGGACGTCAACCACGACGACAATCTGGACCTCGCCGTCGCCAATGATGGCGGCGGTGTGGAGGTCTACCTCGGTAACGGAGCGGGCTCATGGACCGAGTCATCGACCAACTTGCCCACGACCGGGAAGTACTTCAGTGTGTGGATGGACGATGTGAACCATGACAATCATACGGACCTCGCCGTCGCCGGTGCGGGCATGCATGTCTGGCTGGGAGATGGAACTGGCGGCTGGAACGAGGCATCGAACGGCCTCAATTGGACCGATCAGTGGAACAGCGTTACGCTCGGGGATCTTAACCTCGATGGACACTTGGACCTCGTTGCGGCGATGGATCAGGACGGACATGGCCTTCGCGCATGGCTTGGCGACGGAACCAGCAATTGGACCAAGGCTTTCAGCGACTTGCCGCCGACTGGCACCTACTACGGCGTCATTCTTGCCGACATGGTCGGGGACAAATACCCTGACATCCTGACAGCGAAGTACATCAACGGTGGGATCCAGATCTGGAAGGGGGACGGAGGGGATTCCTGGACCAATGTATCCCCATCCCTGGGCCTTCCGACTGGAATGGTGATAGGCATAGCTGCTGGCGATATCGATGGTGACGGATACCTGGACATCGGTGCGGCCGGCCAGGGCTTCGGTGTTCGGGTGCTGAAGAATGACCAGACCGCACCACCGCTGACGGTCGAGGTCGATGAACCCAACGGCGGTGAGAGTTGGGACGCGTTGACGCAGCATTACATCAACTGGACGGCTTCTGGCGGCACGTCACCTCTGACCATCAAGATAGAGTACTCCGTGAGTGGTCTCTTCGGGCCATATGCGGAGATTACCGACGGTGAGGCGAACAACGGCTCGTATCTGTGGACGGTCAATAACACGCCCTCCGCGGACTGCTACGTCAGGGTGAACGTGACCGACTCGACCGCCAAGACGAACTGGGACAAGAGCAATGGACTGTTCACGATCATCGGCGTCGAGACGGACCCGCCCGTGATATCGAACTCGCAGCCCGCCAACGGGTCGGTGATAGGCGACACGACGCCCGCGATAGGGGCCAGCTACAGCGACGCGTCAGGCATTGACACGGGCAGCGTGGTCCTGAGGGTGGACGGGTTCGATGTCACCTCTCAGGCTACGGTGACGCCCTCGGATGTGTCGTACACGCCGTCGCCTTCCCTGGCGAATGGCATTCACGATGTCTCCCTGGAGGTCAGGGACAACTCACTCATCCATAACCTGGCGACCGAGTCGTGGTCGTTCACGGTGGACACCCAGCCCCCGCAGATCGCGGACCCCCGACCATGGAAGACCATCATCAGTGACGATTCTCCCGAGATTGCAGCGAACTACACCGACCCGTCAGGAGTCAACCCATCCGCTGTGACGCTGCAACTGGACACTATAGATGTGACCGCCTCTGCGACGGTCACCGGGACGAGCATAACGTACACGCCATCGCCCTTGGCGCAAGGACCTCACTGGGTCGACCTTGACATCGAGGATCTCTCTTCACCGCCGAACACCGCGACAGAGTCCTGGTGGTTCGTCGTTGACACGGTCCAGCCGGACATCACCAACCTGCAACCCGTCAACCAGTCGATAGTAAGCGACGACACGCCGACCATCGGCGCGGACTTTAGTGACGATTCTCTCGTATTCCCGCAGAACCTGCTGCTAGAAGTGGACGGCGTCGACGTCACGAACAGTTCCACGATCACCTTCTCCGATATTGCCTATGCTCCTGCATCTCCCCTCTCAGAAGGGCCGCATGCCGTGAGCCTCCACGCGGGTGACAATTCCACACCCATGAACGTGGCCGTGAGGACCTGGTGGTTCACCGTGGACACGTTGCCTCCGACGATCACGGACCTGCTGCCCGCCAATCAATCCACGATAGCTGACGACACACCCACGATAAGCGCATCCTACGGCGATGTGTCCGGGATAGACATCTCGACCGTTGTGCTGGAAGTGGACTCGGTGGACGTTACCGCCCAGGCGACGGTGGAGTTCGACAGGGTCACCTATCTCGTGCCCTCCCCGATGGCGGATGGACCGCACGACGTCTACGTTGAGGTCCTTGACAACTCCTCTCCCGCCAATGTGGCGAAGAAGACGTGGTCGTTCACGATTGACACTAGCATCATCGACCCGGACCCGCCAACGATTTCTGACCTGCAACCCGCCGATCAGTCAATCGTGAGTGACAGCACGCCCGGGATGGGAGCGAGCTACTCCGACGTGTCTGGGATAGACGCCGCGAGCGTCCATCTCAGGGTGGACGGGTTCGACGTCACCGCTCAAGCGATAGTGACTCCCTTGGATGTGACATACACGCCATCGTCACCTCTGTCCGAGGGCGTTCACAGCGTGTACCTCGAGGTCGCGGACGACTCACTAGGCCAGAACATCGCGACCGAGACGTGGTCATTCACTGTAGATACTGTCGAACCCAGCATATCGAACTTGCAGCCCTCGGATCAGTCTGTGATCAGCGACAGCACTCCCGCCACAGGCGCCAGCTACGGGGACGATTCCGGGATTGACCTGGCGAGCGTCGTGCTCCTGGTGGACTCGATCGACGTGACCGCATCCGCAGCCGTGGGCGTGAATCAGGTGGTCTATGTCCCGAGCTCTCTGTCGGAAGGCATACACGATGTCTACATTGAGGCAAAGGACCTGGCTACGCCCCAGAACACCGCCACGATGACCTGGTGGTTCACTGTGGACACGTTACCTCCAGTGATCTCGAACCCTCAGCCCGCCCATATGTCGACCATCCCTGATTCGACCCCGACGGTCGGCGTGAGCTTCAACGACGCCACCGGTATCGACATGTCGAGCGTCACGGTGGTCGTCGACGCGGTCGACGTTACCTGGTCCGCGACCGTGACTTCTAGCGGGGTAACGTATGTTCCGGGCGCTCCTCTTGCGAACGGGATTCACACTGTTCATGTGGAGGTCAGCGACACCTCCTCGCCCCAGAATCCTGCGGAAGAGAACTGGTACTTCACGATTGACACGACCATGCTCGACGTGACGCCACCCGAGATAACAGGTGCGCAACCCGTTGACGGGTCGACCGTAAGCGACAGCACGCCGGTCATAGGGGCCAGCTACGGCGATGAGAACGGGATAGACGAGGGCAGCGTTGTCCTCGAAGTTGATTCTGTGGACATCTCCTCATTGGCGACGGTCACATCTTCGGGCGTGACTTACACTCCGATGGCGCCCCTCTCGGAAGGAGCTCACACCGTGCTCTTGGAAGTGGAGGACGACTCGTCCAACCGCAACAAGGCGACGGAGACGTGGCGGTTCACGGTGGACACAGTATCTCCGGTGATTACCGACCTGCAGCCCGTCGATCTGGCGACGATCGGGGAGACGAGGCCTCTCGTGAGTGCGAGCTTCACCGACGATTCCGGGATTGACGTTTCGAGCGCCACCTTGAAGGTCGACTCGGTGGATGTCACTGCCTCGGCTACGGTGACCGCGAATTCGATGAGTTACACGCCCGCGAGCGCCCTCTCGGAAGGCGCGCACAACGTCTTCCTGGAAGTGAAGGACCAGTCGACACCGCAGAACGTTGCCACAGTGACCTGGCAGTTCACGGCTGACACGTCCCCGCCGACGATCTCGAACATGCTGCCTGTGAACGGATCTACGCTCAGCGACAGCACACCGA
Organism: Candidatus Thermoplasmatota archaeon; assembly: GCA_022848865.1. Lineage (NCBI taxonomy): Archaea > Methanobacteriati > Thermoplasmatota > Thermoplasmatota archaeon. Next base: position 6,788 of record JAJISE010000049.1, read on the forward strand.
CGATCAGCGCGACCTACAGCGATGGATCGGGGATAGACACGACAAGCGCGGTTTTGAAGCTAGACTCTGCGGACGTCACCGGCTCTGCCGTGGTGACGGGGAGCGCGATTACACTCACGTTCCTCACGCCCTTGGAGGACGGGACGTACACTGTTTACCTGGAGATCGAGGACCTGGTTGACCCGCCCAACAGAGCGGTCGTTGCGTGGGTGTTCACGGTAGCTGTCGCGCAAGACGACACAGACCATGACGGACTGCCGGACGATTGGGAGGGTGAGAACTTCGGGGATCTGAGCCAGGGAGCGGATGACGATCCCGACGGCGACGGGCTGACGAATCTTCAGGAGTATTCGATTGAGACCGATCCTAGCGACGCAGACACGGACGGGGACGGCATCAGGGACGGCAACGACCCGAACCCGCTGGTGGCGGAAGAGGGAGGCGGATTCGAGGACGCGCTCTTCTGGGCGGCCCTCATCGCGTTGTTGGCGATCACGGCACTCCTGATCCTGCTTATGTTCCGGAGGAAGAAGGAGCCCCCGCAAGAGGAAACCGGAGACACAGCCGACGAAGAGCCAGATGAGTGAGCCCGTTCATGATGTTGGTCTCCCAACGGCGAAATCCTTAAGATATCCTGCTATATCTCCCTATCATCCGAGGGGAGGTGGCATTGTTTTGCCTTTTCCAGCCACACAATCCAGGAAAGGGCGTGAAGGTTGAGAACATGGGTGAAAGCGAGTCTGTGCTCCTTCCACGGTCGGCGGCTCTTACCGTATCGAAGGCGAAGGGGAAGACCTACGTTGCTGTCATCATTGGGGCAGGTCCGGCCGGCATAGCCGCTGCCGTCTATCTCAAGCGCGCGGGAGCCGACCCGCTGGTCTTCGAGCGGGACGAGATCGGCGGGCTTCTGGGGAACGCACACCTCGTCGAGAACTATCCTGGCTTCCCCGAGGGCATCGGCGGGCCGGAGCTCGTTGAGCTGTTCAAACGGCAACTCGTGCGCTGGATGATCGACACTCGCATGGAGGAGGTCCACAGCGTCTCGAAGGAGGGGGACGTCTACAACGTGTCCTCCGAGTCAGGAGAGGTATTCGCGAAGTCCGTCATCATGGCCACGGGTACGAGACCCAAGCGGGTCGACATCCAAGGCCTCGAGGACGTGGAGCTGTCCAAGGTCTTCTACGAAATCAGGGACGTGCCTCCGGCCGTCAAAGGCGATTTCCTCGTGATTGGTGGTGGCGACGCGGCGTTCGACTACGCTCTCAACCTGGCTTCAAGGGACATCCATGTGGATGTGGCATTCCGGGGAGAACCCAGGTGCCTTCCCCTGCTTCTCGAGAGGGCGAGCCGTTCAGAGAAGATCAGGACCCACGCGGGAACGGAGCTCAAGTCCGTGAGGGGGGAAGAGCATCAGTTGGTCTTCGGGATGGAGCAGGAGGGGACGAAGAAGGAGATCGTCGCCGACTACGGGCTTATCGCGTGCGGGAGGGAGCCGGACGTCAGCGTCCTGCCGCCCGAGCTCGCGGAGAACTGGAAGGAGGCGTCAGGTTTATACCTCGTCGGTGACGTCAGACGGGGGAACTACAGGCAGGTGGGGATTGCGGTTGGCGACGGCATCCTCGCGGCCATGTCGATCATCGAGTCAATGGGGAGTGGGAAATGAGGATTCTAGGTGAGTTCGGGAAGGAGGATCTGGCGAAGGTCTACGTGGCGTCCATGAGGGAGGGCAACGGCTACCTCGTCGAGTTCGTCGAATCGCTGCAGCCGCCGGTGCCGCGCGAGGAGAAGTGGGTGCTCATAATTTCGTCGTCCTTCGGTTGCCCAGTGAACTGCAAGATGTGCGACGCTGGCGGGCACTACCTCGGGAAACTGACGAAGGACGAGATCCTGCAGCAGATAGACCACATGGTGAGGAGGCGGTTCCCGGACGGGCGGGTGCCGATCCCGAAGTTCAAGGTGCAGTTCGCCCGCATGGGCGAGCCCTCGCTGAACCCGGACGTGCCGGACGCTCTGCGAGCCTTGGCGGACATGTACGATGCCCCTGGCCTCATGCCGTGCGTCTCAACGCTCGCTCCAATTGGCAGGGAGAGCTTCTTCGACGAGCTCATCGACATCAAGGACGCCCAGTACTCGGGCGGGAGATTCCAACTGCAGTTCTCCGTGCACACGACGAACAGCCGGAAGCGGGATGAGCTGATGCCGATCAAGAAGTGGGGGCTCCCGCAGATCTCGGAGTACGGCGAGAGGTACTTCCGCAAGGGCGACAGGAAGCTCACGCTGAACTTCGCCATGACTCAGGGTTACCCGGTCGACCCGGAGGTCATCGCGGAGCACTTCGACCCCGTCAAGTTCTTCATCAAGATTACACCGCTGAACCCGACGTCGAAGGTCAAGCGGAAGAGACTGAGGTCCGCCGTCGACCCGCACGACGAGGACACCTCCCGCCAGATAACGAACAGCTTCCGCGATCTCGGGTTCGATGTGCTTCTCAGCATCGGCGAGCTCGAGGAGAACAAGATAGGGAGCAACTGCGGTCAGTTCGTGAGCATCATCCAGGACGGCGGATACGCGGTCAGGACCGACTACGAGACGCTCAAGTACGCACCTCGAAAGGGACGGAGCGATCACGGCGTCACGTAAGCCGTTATTGTGATTTGGACCTCGGGTCTGTTTGGGTCATTGCTCTGTATGTAGATCGCCCTGGCGATGGAACCGGAATCTGGTACGTACGCGGGGTCATATATCACATCCAGATATCCGTGCTGTCCCGGGAGCAACGTCTCACCGTTCCAAGATACCTGCGGTTCTGGACCGATGAACTCGGGACTGCTTCTTCCTCCGACCCGCAGGACGACCGAGGTGCAGTCGCAGGAGGTCTTAATCCATGTTATCTCGAGGTTGGCCTCTCCATCGTTGCGAACCTCTATGCTGACCGTCTGCAGCACTCGCGGAACGGTCCCAAAGTCATAGCTGGACGGTGTGACGGCGATTCTGGGTTCTTCTGCCGCGGGCAGCAGAACGAGTGCGGAAGCCACAAGGGAGACGACAATGATTATCGCTAGAACCGCGTAGACGGCTTTCCTCCCTCCTGGGGACGGGCGCCTTGCCTTCTTGGCCTTCTTCTCCGCACCCGCCTCCGCATCTGGATGGACTTTCTTGATGTGCCTTGACAGGTTCTCCGACTTGACCTTCACGCCGCATACAGGACATCTTTCCGAGGACATTTTACCACTCATGACTTCTTGCCAAAGGGCAGAAGATTGGGCCAGTTAATCTTTACGCCTTACACAGGCATTTCGCACCAAGATCACACTACGACTGCGATTACCAGTCCGCCTATGATCGTCTGCACGGTCCCCGTTTATGGCTCCTCAGATCAGAAACAAGAGGAAGGCCACACCCAACAGAATCATGACGATTCCAGAGAAAAGGACGATCAGCCTGCTGTTCGACCTCTCCCAACCTGTGAGTTTTCTGGCCACGAACCTGTTTGATGTGAAGGCGAGTATGAATATTAGGGGAAGCACGAACATAATGTTGTACAGATAAAGATAGCCAACGCCCTCGAAATAGGTCGTCTCCGAAGCGATTAGGGTCAGCACAGCTACATATATCCCACCGGAGCAAGGGAATGTGCACAATCCGACTAGCAGACCGGCCACCAAGGAGGAAGGGAGCGTTGCCCTGGAGATCCAATCCTTGGTCTTTGTCCATGTCCTCTCAGGCATCTTGAATGTGAGGGGGAGGTTGGGAAGGAAGTACTGCAATAGACTCAGCGTTCCCAGTACAAGTATAAGTGACGACCCGACGTAGGCCAGGAGATGCGGTTGCCCGCTCAAGACGATGGCCCTGAGCAACCCGATGCCAATGAAGAAATAGACAAAGAAGATCGAGAGTATGTATACCGCACCCATCCTGGCCACATTTCCTCTCGTTCTCCTTATCACAAATAGAAAGGTGATGAAGAACAACAGGACGGCAATCGCGCAGGGGTTTATGCCGTCGAGGAATCCTGTGACCAGCACCAGCGGCAGGAGAGACTCCTCCGTGCTGGTGGAAGGAGAACCTTGGCCATACCAGAGAAGGAACTCGCTGATGGGAACGTCGATGGCATATTCCCGGTCCTCACCCTCGAAGTCCCAGGCGGTATACGTCGTGGGATCCCTCATCTCCTCCTGGTAGACAAGTATCTTGCTCAGATTCAGTGCGGATGAGTTGGTCATCAGGTCCGATATCACATGCTCCGGGACATGACCCTCAAAGACCATCGTGGTGTCCTTCTTGACGAACGTAGCGATGTGGCTCTGCAGATGCGGGGGAATGCCGAGCTGCTCGTTGATCGCACTCAGCTCCCCTCTGTAGCTCCTCTCGTTGATGTAATCCTTCTTGTGAACTGTCGATATCCCCCCCATTCGCAGCGTGGGAATGAGCTCGTCGTCGATGTATATGGCGCACTCCCCGCACGCCTCGTTGTAGTAGATGAGAGCCTCGCCCTCGTTGAGCGTTATGTCACTGGGCCGGGGCAGGAAGAAATATGGGGCGAGAGAGCCGATGACCAGTATCGCACCCAATGATAGGACTATCAAAACGAAAACAAGGTTCTGGAATCGCCCCCCGGGTTGCTTCTCCTTCGAGTACCTCTCGATGTCAGAAGGCGGTTCATGACAGGAATCGTCGTTCATGGGATCACATTGGCCGTGAGCTCAACCTCGACCTCGGGCCTGGCGGGGTCGTTGCTCCTTATGTAGACGATTCTTAGCACCGGGCCGTCGTCCGGATGTAGAGTCGCATCGTATGTTATGTCGAGAGACGCGGTTTGTCCAGGAAGAAGAGTCTCGCTCCAACCCGAGGGATTGTTATGCATCCCGAAGGTGGGACTCCTCCTGCCTCCGACCGTGAGAACCGCAGAGGTGCACCCGCATGACGTAGAGATGCCCGTCATCACCAAATCCGAATCTCCTGTGTTTCGGACTTGGACAGTCGTTGAAACCTCGCGCTGGGATATGTCTCCGAAGCTGTAGCTGAGCGGACTGATGGATATTTCCGGTGTGCCTGGACTGCTGATCATGCTGTAGACGAGAAGCGAACCCAAGACAAGGATTATGACCACGGAGACTGCATAGACGACCTTTCTGCTGCCCCCTTCTCTCGAGGAATTCCTCCTCTTCCTCCCCACCGGTTTCACCCGCACATCTGATCCGGGATGGACCTTCTTCATGTGATCGGGCAGGTTCTCAGCCTTGACCTTCACACTGCATACAGGACAGCTAACGAGACCCATCTTATCACGCGTTGGAGACCGAGGGCACGCCTGATCCGTGTCCTCCTCCTGGTGTTGCTAGGCAGTTCCCTCCTTTTGTGGATTCTCCTTGACAATTGAATGCCAAAGCCTCAGTTGGATTGATGTATGTAAGTCCTACACCATCTGGCGGGGTTCTCAAGATCCAAAAAGAACAATCCTCGTCTGTGAAGGGGAAGGGGAGCAACGCCCCCTTCTCCCGCCTAGCGCGCAGAGAGCCTACCCCATCATGCCGCAATGGTCGTGCTCTTCGTGGTCCTCGTCGTCGAAGGAGTGCTCGTTCTCCCGCTCTTCCATGTGCTCCTCGCATTCCTCGTGCATTTCCTCGAAGTTCCCGTTCTCCCCGTCCTCGCACTCCTCCTCGTACTCTTCACAGTACTCGTGCTCCCAATCTTCCATGTGCTCTTCGCATTCCTCGTGCATCTCCTCGTGATCGTGCGATCCGAAGTCATACATGCCACCCATGTGCGTTCCCTGCATCATGTCTCCATTCGTGGATGCGATGCCAGCTGCTGCCCCCGTCGTCAGAAGCGATCCTATCACGAGAGTCGCTATCATTCCTGCTTCCATTCAATCATCTCCTCGTTATGCGTCAATCCAGGTTCATCGGTACTATTGCAGGCCTGACTATCCCCCTTCCTCTTCACGTTCGTTAAGAGACGGAACTGGCCGCTTTACAAAGATATAATAGGTGAGGCTGCCTAGTACAAAACAATGGAACTCGACGAGACCGACGCGAGAATACTGAAGCAGCTTCAGGAGGATGCCAGGATCTCTTTCAGGGAGCTTGGCAAGACCATTGGTGTCAGCACGCCGACCGTGAGTTCGAGGGTCAAGGCTTTGGAGGAACGGGGAGTCATCAGAGGGTACTCGGCACTGATCGATACGGAAGCGATCCGGGAGACCACCTCGATTGTCTCGGTAGAATGTCAGCCGAAGCACCTGGAGAAGCTGGCCAAGAGCCTCTCGGAGAAGGAGAATGTCCGTGAGGTCCTCGTCCTCAGCGGCTCCAAGCTCATGTGCAGACTGATATCTGAAAGCGAAGCCACGATCAACAGCTTCCTTGCCTGGCTTGAGGGGCTGGAGGAGATCGACAGGTACTCCATCGATCGCGTCGTGAGGACGACGAAGAAGGAGCCCGATGCGGTCATCTCGGAAGGGATATCGATAGTCGTTCCCTGCTACCTGTGCAGGAAACCCATCACGGACGATCCTGTCACGCTCAAGATGGACGGGAGAACCCACTATCTCTGCTGCGAGTCCTGCTCGAAACTCTATCGGGAGAGATATGAGGAGCTGAAGAAGGGGATTCCACAGGAATCCGGGAAGCACCACTCCTAGTCGAACGCGAAAGGTTTTAGGCGGGAGAAAGAATCTGGTGGCGGGGAGGTCATGTTCAGGATCGGATGGTTCTCCACGGGAAGGGACCCCGCCGCGCGGGAGCTTCTTGTCGAAGCGCACGACAGGATTGAGGACGGGACGATACCGGGGGAGATATCCTTCGTGTTCACCAACCGCGAGGACGGCGAGTTCGAGCAGAGCGACCAGTTCTTCGACCTCGTGAGGAGCTACGGATACGCGCTCATCCAGTTCTCCTCGAGCATGTTCAAGCCGGAGATGAGGGCAGAGGGCAGGAAGGACGAGGGGATACTGAAGCAGTGGAGGAGGGAGTACGACAGGGAGATGGTGAAGCGCCTCGAGGGGCACGAGATGGACCTCGGCGTTCTGGCGGGCTACATGCTCA
>JAJISE010000050.1 GCA_022848865.1 Candidatus Thermoplasmatota archaeon
AGTGGGAGCCCATTCCCGTCTCCACCTGACGGAACTGCGTCGCGCTTCCGTGCGTGACGTAGACCTTCCCGCCAACCGCGTATCTGTTCGGGCATCCCAAAGGCTGGACTTTCAGCCAGCTGTTCGAGTTCCCGTTGTTCCGGAAGAACCTCAGCTCGTGGAGCGCCCCGGGCGTGGATATGTTCTTCCCGCCCGAAACAAGGTCCAGATCGCCATCGTTGTCGTAGTCTGCCCAAGCACCCGCATAGGTATTCCAGACCATGACGTCGGCTATTCCGGTCATGTTGGTGAACCATACCGTCCCGTTGTCCGCGTAGCTATTGCTGTACAGGAAGGAGTGCGCGTGCTGAACCGCGTCGTACACCTGCACAATCCACAGGTCCAAGTCCCCGTCGTTGTCGTAGTCCGCGAAGGCGGCGTTCGAGAAGAGCTCGTCCTTGTAGTGGATCCCATGAACGGTTCCTGGCGGGTTTACGGGAATGCCCGAGGCGTTCCTGATATCAGTGAAGTTCCAGGCTGGAGGTCCGCTGTTGATGTAAAGCCTCGAGTCATCGCAGATGTATCCTCTGTACCACGGTGCTGGTCCGTTATCCTTGTGTGCCAGATTCGCCGTGAAGAGATCCAGGTAACCATCATTGTTCAGATCTGCCCAAGAGGACCCAATGGTATGACCGTAGTGTACTCCAGGGTAGTACCAAAAAGTATGCGGGTTACCAGCCACGTTCCTATCAAATGCGGCTTCCGTGAACGTTCCATTTCCATTGTTCAGCCACAGATAGTTCGGCACCAGCCGGTAGTTGGAGATGTAAACATCGAGGTCCCCATCGTCGTCGAAATCCGCCCAGGCGACACCTCTTCCGTATGCTGGGTCAGAGTAGTCATCGATGCCCGCTGAGACAGTGACGTCCGTGAATGTCCCGTCACCGTTGTTGTGGTAGAGGATGTCAGGGAAGTGTGTGGATCCGGATTCGCCGTTCGCCACGTAGAGATCGAGGAAGCCATCGCCGTCGAAATCTCCCCAGCCCGCCGCGGACGTCGGAGCGTTGTCGTAGACATTCCCCGCAGCGACGGTCACGTTGCTGAACGTCCCGTTGCCGTTGTTCTTCCACAGGATGTCCCAGCTACCCTGTCCTGCTCCGGAGTAGAGGTCAAGCCACCCGTCGTTGTTGTAGTCCCCCCAGACGCCGTTGCCCACACCGCCAGTGAGACCGGACTGGCTCGTCACGTCGGTGAAGTTCCACGCTGGCGGGCCGCTGTTCCTGAAGAGACGCCGCCCGTTGATCAGGAGATCCTGGTATCCATCGTTGTCGTAGTCCCCCCAGGACATGAAGCTCCCGCCGACACCGCCTAGACCGATGTCATGGGCGATGTTCGTGAACGTCACGTCGTTGAGCACGACCGGGTTCTCGTCCGATCTTGTCCTTTCGGTGATGGAATCCCTTGGTCCGACATGAAGCACGATTCCCAAAACTAACAAAGCGCAAAGCAGCAAAGTGATTCTCTTTTTCGACACCAAGTCCTGCCCCCTACGGGAAGAGGATTTTCCACTCGATATTTAAATGTGAACCCGCGAAACCGAGAAGACGGGTACTGGCTATGACTGGCTCCGCAAGTTATATATGCTGGCTACCCCATTCGGGGGCACTCTGTGATGGAGTGAGGGGGAGGACATTGGAAGTCCGGCATCGATTCGAGGCCCGGAACCTAGACGGGAAGAGCATTTGGGATGTGCCCGATTCTTGGGGCGTCTACGTCCTTAGGGACAGGAAATTCAACGTGAGCTACGTCGGGAGCACACCGGCTCTCCGAACAAGACTATTCCAGCATTTTCAATCGAGAGACATACCCGAAGCGAAGTACTTTGAGTGCTATCAGGTCGAGAACGAGAGAGACGCTATCGAACTTCTGCACGAGATGAAGGAGACCAGGAACGTAGTCGCCTAGGCGTCTGGAGTGCTGCATCCATGAACGATTCTAGCTCGGGCTCTATCGCAGTAGCTTTATAAGAGAAGTCATCTATTTTGCGGTTGATGCCTGAAGAGGACTATCGCCTCGCCTTTTTTCAGGAGAATGGCTTCGCGCGGAGGGAATGCCCGACCTGCGGGAGGTTCTTCTGGACGGCGGGGGACGCGGAGGTCTGCGGGGAGGCGCCCTGCACGGAGTACTCCTTCATTGGCAAGTCGCCGATGAAGAGGTCCCTCACCGTCTCCGAGATGCGGGAGGAGTTCCTCTCCTTCCTCGAGAAGGAGGGGCACAAGCGCATCGGGAGGTACCCGATCGTCGCGAGGTGGCGGGACGATGTCTTCTACACCCAGGCGTCGATATATCCCTTTCAGCCGTGGGTCATAGAGGGCGTTTCCAGTCCGCCCGCGAACCCTCTCGGGATATCGCAGACGTGCGTCCGGTTCAACGACATCGACAACGTCGGGAAGACCGGCCAGCACTTCACCATGTTCGAGATGATGGCCCACCACGTGTTCAACCGCAAGGGCAAGCGCATCTACTTCAAGGAGCGGACCGTGGAGCTCTGCCACCGGTTCCTCACCGACGACCTGGGCGTCCGTCCCGGGGACGTGAGGTATGCGGAGGCCTGGTGGGAGGGCGGCGGGAACTCGGGCCCGTGCTTCGAGGTCCTGCTCGGCGGCGCGGAGCTCGCCACGCTCGTCTTCATGGTGTACAGGGACGATAATGGCAAGCGTATCCCTCTGGACACGAAGGTGGTCGACACCGGATACGGTCTGGAGCGGCTCGCCTGGCTGTCCCAGGGGACGCCGTCGGCGTACGAGGCCACGTTCGGACCCTTCCTGGAAGCGATCACGTCCGAGGCAGAGATACGCCCGGACCCGAAGATGATGGGAGAGTACAGCAGGCTCGCCGGGATGTTGAAGGCCGAGCGGGGGCTGGACATCACCGAGCTCAGGAAGGAGACGGCCAAGCGGCTGGGCATTCCGTACGACGACCTGATCGAGCGCGTTCAGCCGATGGAGCACGCCTACGCCATCTGCGACCACGCGCGGGCCCTGGCATTCATACTCAACGACGGCGTCGTCCCGTCCAACGTCAAGGAGGGCTACTTCGCGCGTCTTCTGGTGAGGAAGGGCACGAGGTCGATCGACGCGCTCGACCTGGACCTGTCGCTCTCCGACGTGGTCAGCATGCAGATCGATCACATCAGGAACGATTTCCCGGAGCTGGCAGACAACCGCAAGGGCATACTGAAGCTCGTGGAGATAGAGATGAAGAAGTTCCGCGATACCCTGACGAAGGGTCGCAGCATCGTCCGAAGCCTGGAGAAGAGCCTCACCGAGAAGGGAGGCCAGATAGGCACGAAGGAGCTCGTGGAGCTGTACGACTCGCACGGGCTGAGCCCTGACGTCGTCAGCGATTTCGCCTCCTCGGAGATCGAGCTGCCAAAGAACTTCTATGCCGAGGTCGCCGCCCGCCACGAAGGCGAAGCCCCGCCGGAGGATGTGAGCGTCTCGCTCCCAAGGGGTCTGCCGGGGACGAGGACCCGCTTCCACGAGAACAAGAGGAAGCAGAGGTTCCGGGCGAAGGTCGTCGCGGTCCTGGAGAACGCGATCGTGCTCGACCAGACGTACTTCTATCCCGAGGGAGGCGGTCAGGAGGGCGACAGCGGGGAGATCGGCGACACGCAGGTGGTCGATGTCCAGATGGCCGGCAACGTCGTGCTGCACCAGTTCAAGGGGAAGACGGACGTGAAGAAGGGCAAGTCCGTGATGTGCTCCATCGATTGGGAGAGGAGGCGGAGCCTGATGCGCCATCACACTGCGACTCACATAGTCAACGGCGCGGCCCGCCAGGTCCTGGGATGGCACATCTGGCAGGCGGGTGCGCACAAGAGCGAGGACATGTCCCGCCTGGACATCACGCACTATCAGAACCTGACACAGGAGGAGTTCGAGAGGATCGAGAGGATGGCGAACCAGGCCGTGCTCGACGACCTCAGGGTCACGGCGAAGTCCTTGGACAGGGACGCGGCCGAGAGGAAGCACGGGTTCAGGCTCTACCAGGGAGGATGCGTTCCCGGCGGGAAGATAAGGGTTGTCGATGTCGCCGGGTTCGACGTCGAGGCCTGCGGCGGGCTTCACTGCACGCGCACGAGCGAGGTCGGGTTCATCAAGCTGATCAGGACGAGACGGATCCAGGACGGCGTCCTCCGTCTGGAGTTCGCGGCGGGAAGGGCGGCAGTGGACTTCGCGATGGGACAGGCGAAGACGATACGGGAGACGAGCGGAATGCTCAACGTCCCGCCAGAGAACCTCAAGAAGGGCGTCAGAAGGCTCCTGAAGGAATGGAAGGCCGCCCGGAAGGAGCTGGACGGTCTGAGGGACGCGCGCGCTGCGGGCGACCTGGAGGCCCTCCTGGAGAAGAGCGAGAAGATCGGCGGTGTGCAGGTGGTCACGCACATAACGAAGGGTGGGCCCAAGGAGCTGATGGCCCTGGCGAAACAACTGATATCCAAGAGGAACGTCGTTGCGGTCCTCGGGGCCAGGAACGGGAAGGCAAGCATCCTGATAGCCCGGAGCCCGGACGTCGAGTTGGATTGCGGTCCCGTTGCGAGAGACGTCAGCCGGTTGATAGGCGGGAGCGGCGGGGGCAAGCCAGACTTCGCCCAAGGCGGCGGGCCGAAACCCGAGCAGGTGGAGGAGGCCGTCGAGGCCGCGAGAAAGAATGTGAAGGCAGAGTTGGCCGGTGGAAAGGGCTGAGCATATCGCACCCAAGAGATCGAATCAAGGTAGTTCTTTTCGGGGTCAGCCACTGATTGCCAAAGCTTATTAAACTTTCCCGTTTTACTTCATTCAGATGGATGAAATCTCGGTCGAGATAGAGAACGTGAGAGGGATCGTAGCGAAACATTTCCCCGTCTACGAGACAAGGGTCGGTCCCCAAGTCGTCTCCTTTCTCTGCGAGGTGAACGCCAAGACACTGCACGCCTCCTTCGACGCCCTGAGGGTGGAGATGCTACAGGCGGGTTACATCCCCCTTCTGAGGCAGGAGGCGGGGGAGTACATCATCCACGTGCAGAGGAAGCCCGTTGCTCGGTTCAGGGGAACGCAGGTCAACGCCGCGTTGCTCGTCGTAACAATCCTGACGACTATCTTTGCGGGCATGTTGCACTGGGCATCCTACGACGACGTTAACTGGTTCGGCGCGGAAGCGATCCTCTACGGCACGCTATTCTTCGCCTTCCCCCTTCTGCTGATCCTCGGGACCCACGAGATGGGACACTATCTCATGGCGCGGAAGCACAAGGTGGCTGCCTCTCTACCCTTCTTCATCCCCTCGATTCCCCCGCTCGGGACGTTCGGGGCGGTCATCAGCATGCGGGAGCCGATCCCGGACAAGCGGGCGCTCCTGGACATCGGTCTTGCGGGACCGTTGGCCGGGCTAGCGGTAACGATACCTCTGGCGATACTGGGTCTCTGGCTGACGGACCTGGGGGCCAAGACGGTCTCGGTCGCCGAGCAGGGAGGCGCCATACTGATAAGCTTCCCCCTACTCTACGAGGTCCTGGGCCTGTTCTTCCCCATCGAGTCGGGAGTTGCCCTTCACCCGCTGGCCTTTGCGAGCTGGGTGGGCTTCTTCGTCACGGCGCTGAACCTGCTTCCGGCGGGACAGTTCGACGGCGGTCACATCGCGAGGGCGCTCCTCGGCGAGAAGGCCCGCTACGTGAGCTATGTGGTCGTGGCCATTCTGTTCATGTTCAGCTTCTTCTACGTTGGATGGGCGATCATCGCGATCATTATGGTGTTCATCGGGCTCAGGCATCCGCCTCCGTTGAACGACTTCACCCCGTTGGACATCAAGAGGAAGCTCGTGGGCGGGTTCACCGTGCTCGTCTTCCTCATGACGTTCGTCCTCGTGCCGATGCAGGAGATCCCCGCCGAATACGACTTCGAGTTCCGCGATTTCGTGGACCAGACCCAAGAGATCGTTCGCGTGGACGTCAACATGAGCGAGCTGCCGTGCAGCGCCGTCCCAACGGGAACGAACTGCACGTATGAGTTCATCATCAACAACACGGGCAACAAGCACCTCGACCTGACGCTGAACGCGACCGTCACCTGGAGCGGGATGTCGGCCTGGATCGCTCTTCCGGACTTCCCCGGGATAGCTGTCAACTCAACGGTGAGCTTCACGCTCAACGCCACGACGAACACGACCGTCTCTCTCATCCTGTTCTTCCCGAGCGTTCCCGTCCCCCATGGGAACTACAAGACAGAGGTCACTGTGACGATTGAGGGCGCGCCCGTGCAGATCGAGAAGCCCTTGGCGGTCTGGGTGGACACCGACGCCTAGTTCCTGAAGAGACAGAAATGCCTCGTGAGGGACCTGTGCACGCGCAGGGGATGCGAGGCCTCGAGGTCCATATGCTCCTTTCCGAGAGCTATCAGCTCCTCCTTCGGGACTATGATGGACAGGCTCCTGCCCTTTGCGAGGATGTCGGAGAAGACCTCGAACGACCTCGAGTAGAGTCTGGAGATATCCCCTCCCAACGTCGTGGAGCGCCCATATGGGGGGTCCGTCGCGATGGCGTCCACGCGCTGCACGTGCTCACGGAGCTCTCTCACATCCGCCTGGAAGAGGCTCGCCTTGACGTCGAACCTCGCCAGGTTGACCTTGCAGCCATCGACCATGTCCTCCCTCAGATCGCTTCCGACAGGGACGGCTCCCACGAGACCAGCCTCGATGAGGACCCCTCCCGTGCCGCAGAACGGGTCCAGGAGTGTCTCTCCCCTCCCCACACCGGTCATGTTGACAAGGAGACGGGCGAACTTGGGATGCAGGGAGATCGGATAGAAGAAGGGCCGCAGGGCCACCTTTCGCTTCTCGAAGGACCTTCTGTCGACCTCATGCCTCTGGACCGTGAGGTAGCTCTCCTCTCCCAGTATGATGCGCACGAGCCTTGACGGGTCGACGAGGTCTATGGGATGCGATCTCGCCAGGATGTCCCCGAAGCGCCTCTCGACCTCGGAACAGCGCTCCTCCCTCGACCTCGAGACCTTCCTGCACCGGACAGCGACGCTGCCGCCGAGCTCGAGACCGCCGGCCACGTCCCCCAACGAATCGAGACTTCCCGATGCCAAGACCTCGCAGACCCTGTGGCAGAGCGCGATTCTCTCTCCGACCTCCGAAGGGTCCGCTTGCGTCTCCACGACCGCGAGGGAAAAGTCCCTCGTAACGCTCGGAGCACCGCCACCAAGCGCTTCCACGACCGACCTGAGCTCGAGGAGGGGCAGGTCAGGATGCTCTCCAGAGAGCTCGAAGAGAAGCTTCACAGGGTCAAATCCCCCTCCTGGCATTTTACCCTATCGCTCATGCGTCCTCTTTATTACCGAACATCACGTTTGCCGCCCGTGCTCAGGATCAGGGAGTTCAGCCCGACGGACGTCAGGAGAGTCAGGAGCATCTCGCAGAAGGCACTGCGCGAAAGGTACTCCCGTGACTTCTTCCTCAGGATCTACGAATGGTGGAGGGGAGGCTTCATCGTGGCCGAGATGTCAGGCGTGCTGGTCGGCGTGCTCGCGGCAACCCGGACCACGCCCACGGCCGCCCGGATCCTGATACTGGTCGTTCGTAAGGACATCCGCTCCCGCGGGATAGGGACAGCGCTCCTGAACCACTTCCTCAGCAGGATCGCGAACGAAGCGTTCACGAGGGTCGATCTCGAGGTGAGAAAGTCAAACCTCCGGGCGCGGGGGTTCTACAAGAGGTTCGGGTTCGTGGCGATCGACGTGATCCCAGGTTTCTACACGGATGGAGAGGACGCGGTCAAGATGACCAGGGTGTTCTGACACCATCCGCGAGCCTACTGGTAGCCTCTCTTGTCGTCCTGCACGTGGTAGTTCCAGAAGTGGTACGGTGAGGACTCCTTCTGCGAATCACTCGACTCGGACGCGACGCCAGAATAGAAGGAGCCGTACCTTTCCTTGATCTGCTCCTCGATCGTGCGCGCCCGCTTGATTGCCCTCTTTATGTGATCTTCCTCGATGAGCTCTGCACCCTCGGCCTGGGCAATGTCCCCGGCGGACCTGATGAGCCCGCCCATCTCCCTGAGCCTGAGGGTAAGCGATTTCTCCTTGCTCTCCGTCTCCTTGGCCCTCTTCCTGGCCTGAGCGATGATGGCGCGGAGCCCCGGGTTGGACAGGTGCGGTATCCGCTTGTCCATGGCTATCTCCTGAGCGGCGAACTGTGCCAGCTTCGCCCTGTTCCTGCTGTTGTCGGGCATGGTCGTCCCCACGAGGACCTCGTATCCCGAGCCCGAGATTCTCGACCGCAGCGGGGAGAGTATGTGCTGCAGGTCCTGGATGTTGCACGCGCCCACGAAGATGAAGTTGCACGGAACGTTGTCCACGCGAACGCTGGCTCCAGCGCTCTGGGGATTCCTGCCGCTGATGGGGAACCTCTTCTCCTGCATCGCCGTCAGTATGTACCTCTGCAGGGGGCCAAGCTGCGGGAGCTCGTCTATGAAGAGGACGCCTTGATGGGCCTCGTGGATCGACCCGGGCACCACTCTCTCGTAGGGCTGTGTCCCAAGCTGCGGGTGCCCTCCGTACGGGTCGTGCTTCACGTCCCCGAGGAGCTCGGTCTCGCTTGCCCCGGTCGCCAGGACGAACGGGTTCCTCTTCAGCCGGACGAGGGCCTTTCTCGGGCTTATCTTCTCGATCTCCCGCCTCTTCTCCAGAGCCTTCTGGTCAAGGACCTTGATCATCTCGCCAGCGCGCTCGAACACGACCACCTCTTCCTTTCCGAATCTCTGGCGGGTCGTCGTGACCCTGTCCCTGCCGCCCAACTGGCCTATGGTGACCTCGACGATACCGCCAAGAAGGTCACCGAACGGGTTGCCAGTACCCTGACCGGATGTGGTCTTGGGTCTCGAGCACTTCGGGCACATCCTCTCGCTCTGGGAGCTGTATATGCCGCAGTTGACGCACTTGTACCCCAGACGCTCAGCCACGTTGATGGGAGCCTCCTTCGGGTCTATCATCTCGCCCTCTGCGCCCTTCATCTCCCTTTCCTCTTTCACGACGTCGGGCCCCTCCTTGATCTCGACCAGAGGGCGTTCTGGATTCTCCGGGTTGTGAACGATCCTTATCTCGTTCGTCGGACGGGGGAGATGCAGCGAAAGGGCCTGGGCGATCATGGACTTGCCGGTCCCAGGCGGGCCCGCGAGGAGGAGGTGTCTCCTCTGCTCGGCGGCTATCTTGGCAAGATCGACCGCTTCCTCCTGCCCCACGACCCTGGCAAGAGGGTCGGATGGGATGATGACGTCGGAAGTTGCCTCCAGCTCGTCAAGGGAGAAGCCCTTTTCGGCATCAAGGAACGGTTCTTTCGCTATCCAAGCACCTCTCTAGGCCTCGAAGTCCTTCCTGGTCCATATCTCTATCGCTGTGGGCTGCTTCGTCACGTTTCCCAGCTTCGATCCGACGACGGAGTCAATCCCCCTGTCGGCGGCTATATCCAGTATCCTCTGCGTGATGATGCCATCGAAGACGACAGCAGACAGCGACCCGTCGCTCGACTTGAGCGAGTCGACGAGGTCCCTCACCGGAATCTCGTTCTTTATACGATTGTCGTCGTCCAGCAGTCTCGCCTTCGAGGAACCTGACAGCGCGATGAGCATATCCCTGAACTTCTCCAGCTTCGGAGTGAGCCTCTTCTCGGGCTCGGACGCGGGGGCAACCTTCTGACGGGTGACCTTGGCGGGAGCCCGGGTGCGTGTCTTCTTGTCGATGCCCGTCAGCCCGTACATCTCAATGTACTGTTCCGCAGGGATCTTGTTCCTCAGCCCCTTCGTAATCTGCTTCTGGGTCAGCTCTTCGACCTCTCTTCCCCTTGGCGCTCTGGCTATGAAGTCAACCTCTGCGACCTGAAGGAGCTCTCTCAGGATGAGTTCGCCGCCTCTGTCGCCGTCGACAAAGGCCGTGAGGACCCGCTCCTTGGAGAGATCCTGGATAGTCTTGGGTATGTTCGTCCCCTCTGCGGCGATGGCGTTCTTGACACCGCT
This sequence comes from Candidatus Thermoplasmatota archaeon, assembly GCA_022848865.1. Lineage (NCBI taxonomy): Archaea > Methanobacteriati > Thermoplasmatota > Thermoplasmatota archaeon. Next base: position 10,031 of record JAJISE010000050.1, read on the forward strand.
CTTGAGGAGATTGAGCACGTCGGACCTGCCCTCGACCACTATGATGGCGTCCGAGTCCGGAAGGTTGGGTCCAGCCGCAAGCCTCTCCTGTCCATAGGTTATCACTTCCTCCACCTGCACGGCGGACCTCACGCTCTTGGTGAGGTCGAGACCGGTGGACTTGGACTCCTCGACCAGCTTGGTGAGGATTTCCTTCGCCCTCTCCACGATCTTCTGCCTCTTCGTCAGTCGGACGTCTGTGACGCTCTGGACGGCTATTCTGGCCTTGCAGGGGCCGACCCTATCGATGGTCTCCAGCGATGACGCCAGTATGGCGGTCTCCACTTGATCTAGGCTGGACGGAATGGAAACAGTTCCTTCCGATTTCCCCCGCTTTGATGAAACTTCAACCTCAATCCTGCCGATTCTTCCGCCCTTCTGCAAGTCCCGCAGATCGAGCTCATCACCAAGAAGGCCCTCAGTCTGGCCAAAGATCGCACCGACGACGTCAGGCTTCTCCACTATTCCATCCGCTTCCATTTTTGCCTGTATTAGGTATTTTGTTGTTGTCGGGTCTAAGTTCATTCTTACACCTTCTGAGAAAGACGACATCAGAGAAATCGCTGTCCGAATCACTTACTCCACTTTCGTGTCCAGACCTTGAATGCTGAATGAATAGATGATTGTGAACTTGACTAATCCAATGTCGGTTCTCGTTATCTAAGTGGGAATGGTTCTATATAATCATTTCGTCCCGATTGACCTTCTGAGGGATTGCCAGGCAGTTTCGACAGCAGTTTCGGCAGACCCTCGACATCCTTGACCTCCTTCCTCACGAGGAACGCTATCTGCTTCCTGAGCTCGTCGTCGTACGAGATCCCGTTCGCTGTGAGCCCCTCGCGGAGCGCTCTTGCGAGCCTGCCTCCCCTCCTATCCCAGTCCGTCAGAATGATGACCCGGTCATGCTCGCCTCTCAGGCGTTCACAGAAGTTGAAGATGGAGCTCCCGCTGTCGAGCCTGAGGACGGTCCCGGAGAGCCCCATCTCCCTCAGTGCCCTCTCGTCCTTCCTGCCCTCGACTATTGCGGGGTATCTGATGCTCTCTTCCTTCAGCCGCGCAATCACTATGATGAGCTCCTCTGCCTGGTCCTCTCTCATTGCAGTCCCCGCGTGAGAGTCCTGAGTGCATCCTCCACACCGATGCCCGCGACCGTAACGGTCTTCCTCCTCGAACGGAGCCCCTCGGTGATCTTGATGCTGTCCCGGTCCACCTCAAAGAGCTCGCCGATCATGCGCAGGAGCTCCTTGTTGGCGGCCCCGCCGCGAGCCTCCTCCCTCAGGGACACCCTGATCCTCTTCCGCCACTCGTCGTATCCCTGGATACCAGACTCCTTGGACCGCGGAGTGATTTCCAGGCGGATGGATACCGCCTTCGCGTGGGCTATCAGAGCGTCCTCCATCATCCAGAATGGAATCGACGGTAACGTATTAAGCCTATCCGCGAAGGATAAAATATCAGGCGGAGCATTACGCAGCTGATGGATGAGGAGATATCTTTTCGGAGGGTCACCCGCATATATCGCGAGGAGAGCTCCCGGAGATCTCTGACTCCGCTCGAACCGGATTTTTTCGAGAAGCTGAACTTGTACCTGGATGACCTTGAGTCGAGGTTGAAGGAGCAGCAGAAGAAGGGAGGGCAGTCCAAGACAGCGACCCTCCTGAGGGACGAGTACCAGAAGGCGTGCAGGAAGCGGGACCAGATCTTCCGCCTGCGTTCCCGGAAGATAGCCAATCTGGCGGCATCCAGGGCCGGCGGGGCGAGCGTCGACCTTGGGCCGCTGACAAGACCCGAGATCGCCATGTTCGAGGCGATCGGTGAGCTGATCACGGACGCGAGGGCGGGCATCTACGGCACGGGCAAGCCCGAACCTGCGTGCGAGACACCGCGGAGGGAGGCCTCTGCACCCTCGCGGAGCGTCATCATCAGGGTACTCGAGGACATCCCGTCCTTCGCTGGCGTGGAGGGGAACTACGATCTCAAGAAGGAAGATGTCACGAGTCTGCCCAGGCAAGTCGCGGAGGTCCTGGTGAAGCAGGGAAAGGCTCAGGAAATTCAGGTCGAATGAGAAAATAGGGAAAGATGGGTGCCTTGCGGCACCCTTCAAAGAGACTAGACCTCTTCTTCTTCTGGCGGTATCTCCATCTCCTCAGGCGGAGGCAGCTCCTCCTCTTCCGGCTTCTTCCTCTTCATCATCCATATAGCCACTATCGCGGCTATGATGATGATTATGATGATGGGGAAGATCCACCAGAACTTGGTGAGGAATCCGCTCTCCTCCCACTTCGCCTCAACGGTCTTCGCTGCGTCCATGAGCACTTCCGAGCTCTTGCCGGACTCTGTGGAGTCACCGGACCAGCCGGTGAATGCGTACTCCACTCCGTCGACCGTGACCGGCGATGTTACGGAGAACGTTGCCTGTGTGCCAGCGTCATGCCAACCCTGGCCGGTCGGCGTGCCCTTGTCCGAGACAACGGTCAGGTAGTACTGCGTCGTAAACTGTGCCGTGTAGGTCGACGCTGCCGTGACCGTTATCGTCCTGGCGAAGGTCGTCGGTCCGTCCGCCCATGAGGCGAACTCGTATCGCGTGTCCGTGGCTCCCGCAGGTTGCGGTGATGTGCCGCTTATGATCAGGCTACCGCCGCTGGTCACCCAGAATGTACTGGGTCCGGTGTGGTCGGTGGTGCCCTCTCTGAACACACGTCCCGCCGGGCTCGTGGTGACGGTCACCTGATACTGCACGTCGAAGGTCGCGGTTATCGTCTCGCTCTGGTCCACCGTCACGGAGTGGGACTTCGTACCGCTGTCGCTCCAGGTCGCGAAGGCGTATCTCTGGTCCGCCGTTGCACCGGCCTGTGGTGTGACGACATCGATGTCATGGCTGGCTCCATCGGCCCACCAGAAGGTCTGGGGCGTTGTGAGGGTGTTCGAATCCACGGTTATCTGCATTCCTGCAGGGTTCGTGGTTATCGTCACCTCGTACTCCGTCGTAAACTGTGCTGTGTAGGTCGACGCTGCCGTGACCGTTATCGTCCTGGCGAACGTGGACGGCCCATCGCTCCACTGGTTGAAGACATACTGCGTTCCAGTTGCCCCTGGCTGTGGTGATGTCCCCTGCACGTCGAGGCTGCCACCGCTGGCGACCCAGAAGGTTTGCGGGGTCACGTAGAGCGTCGAGTCGACGGTTATATCTCGGCCCGCCGGGGTCGACGCAATGGTGACCTCGTACTCAAGGCCGAACGTTGCGATTATCGTCTCGCTCTGCGTTGCAGTCACTGAGTGTGACTGAGTGCCGCTGTCGCTCCAGGATGTCCACGCATACTGCTCTCCGGTTCCGGCTGGCTGCGGAGTCACCACGTCTATCGTGTGACTGGTTCCGTCAGCCCACCAGAAG